>JAYSWT010000174.1:0-1534 GCA_043717905.1 bacterium
CCGAATGGACAGGTAGGCTTTTTAAGTTCGTTTGGGTGGCTCGAGATTTGCTCGAGTCCAGGATTGATTAAAGTTATTTTGATGTTGAGGTAACAGGTATTTTTAAGGCAACAATATACTCTTTTGCTGATGCAATGTTTGAAGCAAGAAAAACAACACCGAGGGCAATAATAATCATCTTTGACAATTTTTTCATGGCAATCTCCCGAATGCGTCTCTCACAGGTTTTTTTGGATTTGTAAGTTTTCTGTAAGAGTATTGCGGGTATATTATGAAGTTTTGGTTAGCCTTGTCAACCAACAAAATTGTACTGAAGTACATACAGGCTTGTCGCCTGTGCTTTTTTACTGTGAGAGCTTCAAGAGATGTGTAGACTATTTGCGACTATCACGAACAAATGACAAGCAAGGAGAAGTTACGACTAGCAGCAACCATCCTGTACAAAAAGAGAGTACAACTGAGCATCTGAATGAATTGCTTCAGTTGGCTGAATCATTGTCGCAAACTGAACCGCGACAAGCTTTAGTTCCTGCTATAGAAGCTATGCAACTGGCTCGCACCCTTAAAGACGAATTCGCCCTTGCTCAAAGTTTGCAGTTTTTAGGGCAAAGTCACTATCATTTGTCAGAGTATAATGTTGCCCTGCAGTACATGCTTGAAGCTATTCACTTGACGACAAGACTACAAAATATAACGATTCTTGGTGATTGCGAAAGAATCTGCGGAAGTATTTACCTGTCTCAAGGTCGGCTTTCCGAAGCACTTGAACGATTTGAAATTTCGCTTGAACTATCTCAACAGACTCAGCATTTGGACAATGTGAGTTCAGCGTTGAACAATATTGCCATTATTTATCAAGCATTTGAAGAAAATGAACGCGCACTTGAATATCACACACGTAATTTACAACTAGGTCAACGTATTGCTGATACGCGTGCAATCATTCGTGCATCTAATGCAATAGGTTTGATTCACCTTGAATTGGCTGAGGGTAAATCTGACCAAGACTCAGATCGAAATCAAGAATTACAAGTCGCTTTGGATTTGTTTCAACAAGCCCTTGAAACATCTCGAGAAACCCAATTTCGACAAGCCGAAATAGCCCTTCTAAACAATATTGGTTGTGTCTACATGGCAAGGCATGAACCGCAAAAAGCGCTCGAGTATTTTGACAAGCAGCTCGAGGTTGCTCAAGCCTTTGGTGATCGAAGGCGTTTTGCAAGTGGTATTGTCGATTCGGGACGTGCTCACTTGGAACTGGGCAACCTGAACTTGGCTTTTGACTTAATCTCTGAAGCCCACCAAGCCTTTGAAGAGGTCGGCGCTCACGACGAACTGGCAAAAACCCACAAAGACCTGTCCGCCATTTTTGAAGCCAGGGGCAACATTGCGCTGGCGCTCGAGCATTTCAAACAATTTCACACCCTGGAGGCAAGCGTCAAAAGCGATGCCGCCAAGCAACGAACCCAAACGCTGGCGGCAAAATTTGACCTCGAGAAATCGCGGCTCGAATCGGAAATGTACCGCATTCGCA
>JAYSWT010000175.1:0-1532 GCA_043717905.1 bacterium
GCTTTTTCTTCCACTCGTGAGATGCAAAGTGAGCTATAACTTTGTGTTGTTGTTTAGCATCCACGGTCTTTTCTTTCAGCATAGATGCTAGCTCTCTCAGAACTTTGTGTCCTAAGTTGTATATGGCATATGTGTCCTTGTCAAGGCCCTCAGCAAACCACTTTTCCAATAGGTAGACACGCTCAATCTGATCCAGATCCATCCATACATGTACTAGCCAATCGCCTATCAACATGGTCCGGTTGGCTTGCTCATCCAAATTATAACCAGCTTCACCATCTGGATTACCAGTAAAGAATAGAACAGCTCGGAATTCATCCGATGAGGGTCCTCCATGGGGCACCATCCCTGGCAATGAGAGAATTGTTCCGACTGGAAAGGGCTCCTCTACTGCATCAGTATCTGATACAAAGCCACCACCCTCAACCACTCTTTTGGGATCGGACAACAGGCAACCATAGCTGTCTAGCTTGGAACCTATTTTTGGGTGTTTTCGCAATTTCTTGTCCAGGCCAACTGAAATGTCCTTCCAAATGGTTGTGAGACTATCACCCACTGGACGAACCGGTTTTGTTGCCTTGTATTCCCAGGTTGGTTTGGAGTTTGGAGACAAAATGACTCCAAATTGGTATTCATCTTGACTGTCCAAGTCAATATGGATGTCTTGAGGATCTGCCTTTTCAAATGTTACAATGATGGCATGGTTCTTGAACTCATATTCATCTGTACTATGATTTATTCTTGGATCTTGCTTTGCAAGTTCATTGCAATAGTTGACAATACACAAACGTGTATCAATATGATCTTTCCCCCCAATTTGGAACAGTTCTCGTTGGTGTAGGCTTGCAACAATTTCAAAATCAGGATCTCAATTGCCGAATGACAGCGTCCAGTAGCATCATTCATGAAGATTTCATATCTGCCGGCATTTATACTACGGATGCCTGAATGGCTGGAAGTATCACGACCAACAACCACGCCATAGTATTCCTTGATAAACTTGTTTCTTTCTTCTGACATGAAGTGTACCAATCGTTTCAAGAGAAACAGCATGGCACACGGTGGGGAACTGTTGTCTTCAGGAGGGGGCAAAAATGCGTGTAATTCATTGAACTTTCTGCAAGCTACAGCTGGGGGTTTGGCATCCTTCTCCACATCCTTATCAGGTGCCTTTGCCACGTCTGGGGGTTTGTCATCCTTCTCCTTGTCCATATTGGGTGAGTCCTCCATATCGGGTTCCTTGGATTCACAGTTGTTCTTCTGTTTGTCTTTTGAACGTGTATTGCGGCTATTGGGGCTAACCAAGGCAGGCGGTTTTTTGTCCTCCTCATCTGTGTCATCGTCCTCCTCACTCTCACCATCATCCTCTTTGGTATCCTCCTCTTCATCATTTGTGTTTTTCTGTTGTCCAAGTTTCATTGCCCACAGGATGTTGAGCACAGATTTTGGCAACATAATACCAATTCCAGTAGGATCACTGAACTTTTTGCTCCGTCCCACAAAGTAATCCTTTTCCGCCTTGGGAACCTCCC
>JAYSWT010000176.1:0-1531 GCA_043717905.1 bacterium
TGCGCAACATGGACATCGTGAACGAACAAAGCGATAACATGTTGCGCACATTTTTCATGTCTGCGCTCCCTATCGGTGTCCAACAGATCCTAGTGGCAATGTCAACTACCAGCTTGACTGAACTAGCGACTGTTGCGGACAAAATCATGCTTATTTTACCAAACGTGACAACCACCACTGTACTACCGCTCACTGTCACGCCTGCCACGACAGCAACACACACAAACACACAAACTTTTGATTTTACTGCTACTACTGCACCTAGCACTGAGCGTATTTCTGTCACCGGGAACCTTCCCGACAAATCTTCTAGCACTTTCAAACGTTCACCCGAAGCCAATTCAATGATCCCAGCACACACTCACGAAATTATCAAACGGTCAGCCGAAATCAACTCGTTGATCATAACACATTCTAACGACACTCCTACTACTGCTACCATTCCTCCACGTGAACTCGTGCGTCAGTCTTCACACAAGAAACTGCACTACACACACACTGGAATTAGCACTTTCAAAGCCAATGGCATAATCCGACAATTTCGTCCATTTTGTTTTTCTTCGCCACACTCTCTAACAAAAGCCAATGGCATTCATCAACTTGATAAGGACAGTCGACCTTTGAACAGGATAGAATCTGCTGAAATCTTTTCGACTTTTGACCCTAAGAAAACTTTTAAAGTCAAGCACAAATTCCGCAACCGAGAAGGATTTTGACCTACCACACGCGTGTACAATTTCTCCAACACCATCAAACCGACACTTTCCGTATATCCAACCACACGTCAACATCGGTCACATTTCACACATGAACCCAAACAACCAACGACTCGCATTTCACAAAATGTCCATTCGAGGGTTACATCGATGAGCTTCGGCGGCATGACACCTCGATCTTTTGGACGGCGGGTCCTGACTCAAACTACTCCCTGAATGTAATCCTCGACATGACATGCTCTCATAACGCTCCAATTACACTCACAGACAGACACAACCTGTCATGCACTACGAAATTTACTATTAAACCATCCGCTAACAACTTTCATCACATTAGGTAAACACTGTACATACCAAGTACCTCTACAACATTTCTTTCAAATAGCAGCTAGTCACACATTTTGGATGATTTTCGGCCCACGACACGCGTTTACCACTTCATCGACCATATTCATATCACACCCTCCACGCTCCGCGCTTACCGGTGGGGGCTGTATGTATTGACCTCCGCCCACGGTCTCACTCCTCCCTCGTTCTTCTGACCTATCAATTGGCACAACCACCCTCGGGGACGGACAACAGGAACCAGTCGAGTATGTCGAGGCGGTACAAAGTACGCGTATTGCTGGACGGAGGCACACAAATAATAACTCACATAAATGCTATCACGGGTGATTTCGTGACCCCCAAGTTCGCACATACCGCCGGTGTGCACAGCCAGCATTCGAGAACTCCCAAGAGACAATGGAAAACAATGTATTCTACACAAAATTGATGAATCACAAAATGCCGTTAGTTATGTCTGGCAATATGAA
>JAYSWT010000177.1:0-1530 GCA_043717905.1 bacterium
TGAAAGATACTCCAACTTATTGAGCAATTTATGAATATGGATGAATTGCTTTCGGTCGTCGCCGTCCAATTGGTCGGTCATGTACCTTCGAGCGTGCCATGCATACAAATCGGCAGCCTGCAACGGTTTGAAATCTAAATCAGAACCAAATATCGGTCTTGAAATTAGCTTGTATTCTTCTGGATACATTTCTCTCAGTAAAGTGTAGGCCTCTCTCGCATCCTCGCCGATCCGCCCCTGTTCGTCGAATATCATCTGAATACTTTTCCCGATTAAACTCGGTTCACGAGCCAAAGCAGTAATAATTTTATAGAAACAAAGGAAATACGCAGATTCTCCGACTGGACCAGCGTATTCACCCTTCAACATGTCATCAAAATCGGCTCGCAGAATTGATGCCTCAATCCGGCGAAGTTTGTATTTGACGGTTAGCTCCGCTAGCTCAAAGACTTTTTGATCCCGATGCGATGGCAGACACCCCTGAAACTGGTTGATAAGGCGATTGGCGTCTTTCATGTGGAGATATTCAATGGGGTGAGGTTCGTTAGATAGCGTCTTTTGCCATTCGTCGGTGAATGGAGCCCAAGTATTGGCGTCGGCCAGAAATCCACCCACAACATAGATACTACTGCCCGCGTCACTACCACTGTCATCAAAGTAACCTTGCAGGATCATGAAATATCTATTCTCCCTTTGTGACGAGGGAGTTCCCGCCGCCAAAGCGGCCATATGATTCGATGAGAAATCCCGAATCATATTCTATAACCGACAGATGGGTACGGCAAGTATAATATCGCCCATGGTCTCCGCAATTGCCTATCGGCAATCTGTCCATCCCGAAAGGGGTTCTGATCATGACAGTGATCTCAATCGAGGCGGATGAGGCGCCTGAAAGTTTGGAGCGTAACGTTCCTCCGGCTTCCATGAGCCTCCGGTGAAAGTCATTTCACCCCGCTGTTTGACATTGTGAAAACCACCACCACGGAAGGACAAAACAAATCCTTGTGTAATTATCTCTTTTTTGCTATATATTGAAAACTATATATTGAAAATATGAATTGGACAGTTCTTACGCTGAATCGATTGGTCGACGACGAAATCGAGAGGCTTCCAATTGATATGCGTGCGCGACTGTCTCGGATGATAAGTCTGATTGAGCATCACGGTTTTGAGACATTGCCGCGCGATACGGTAAAGCACCTTGAGGACAAGCTTTGGGAATTACGCGTAACCGGGAAGGACGGCATCTCACGCGCAGTTTATGTGACGGCGAGCGGCAGGCGCGTAGTCATCATCAGGGTATTCATCAAGAAAACCCAAAGGACGCCAAGGAGTGAATTGGAGTTGGCGCGTCAACGGGCAAAGGAGATAAAATGAAAAAATTTTCATCGTTGCACAAAAAATGGATGAAGGAAGAGTTATATCGGAAGGAGTATGAGGCCCTTGAGACCGAATTCGCACTTGCATCTGCAATGATTGCTGCACGATCCCGAGCCGGGCTTACTCAAGATCAACTGGCCCAACGCATGA
>JAYSWT010000178.1:0-1527 GCA_043717905.1 bacterium
GTACGAAACAGAGCAAGAACTGTTTCTGGTCCTCATTTTTCGTAATTGTCTCGTTGTATTTCTGTATCAGGGCAATGCCACGTTCGGCAGTGTCATTACAACCTTCATCCTCATCACGCTTTCCTTCAACTTCCTGAATGAGTCATCTACCTCCCAAGTTTCTGGATCCTTCGTACATTGTACATGTGTGACAAATAAGCCAACTTTAAATACCTGGACAAATAAATCTGCAGTCCATAGTAGTAAAAGAATGTTGATGAGACGATTATATCCACAATATTGAGATTTAGTATTTGGTTCCTCATGTTAGATTATTTCCTCGTGTATCAGGACTTATTGAGAATGAGGAAGTGTCACATTCCCATACATGTTGAATATCAGCGTTTGATTTGGAAATAACAATCACTTTATCTATCACTAAAAATGACAAGTAAACCCTGACACCAAATTGTCCGATTAAATTGTGTAGTTGAGTAATATAATGTCGATGACGTAATGGCAACCTCTCGTAATTGAGTTGTTGCTACCGTCGTCGCGACATTAATTGCCAGTTTACGGCTGTCGCAGCAGTATAAGTACTGCTGCTTGAATACATAATGAGAGTTCCGCTTACAAGCTATCACGGCTCTCGAAACGGTGAAGGAGACATCGGCGCCTGGCTAGTGGAGCTATGTTTGGAGACCAAACTACTGGGGCTAAAGAACTTGGCGTCGGTTCTTTGATGCTGTGAAGAGCGGCGATCTCACCGTGTTTTTTTTGTATAAAATAGAGGAGAAATAAATTGCGGACGACATCAAAAGAGCCTTTTTGGATGCATTTTGGTATCAGCGAATTTGAAGGCCTCAAGCGGTTTTGGTTGAAGACGTGAATATCGAACCTGCCATCATTCTTTTGGCCGATCTACTGGACATAGTCAGACGATATTATACCGATGTAGTCAATCAGCTCAGAGTCGAATCAAAGGAAGTTTGCTAATCCCTGACTCAAGTGTGGAAGAATGAACACCAAGCCTATGACTGCGCTAGGCGAAAGCCAGTAACCGGCTTTGAATTTGGTTATTTTTAGGGCTGCAAATGGTGGATGTGACCATGACTACGGTTGTTCGATATCGGCTCTTGTAGACTAATATTGTTACTAGATGGGTGTCTGGTCCCGACCCTGTTTTGTGTGATTGTGTTCGTCAATGGAAGAGTAGTCCAATGTAAGGATGAAGTTGAACTCTGCGTTCAAGTGTGCGGTGAAGGATACGCATAAAGTCTGAAAACCATTCTTCTACTCGCCGAGGTGTCGATAACCCTCGCCAGAGCGTGGTTCAGACCTTCAGGAAACGGAATAGTTGAAAGGAACCACCGGACCATTAAGCGGATGGCCGCGCGGACAAACAAAGGGCCTCTCGATGTACTTTTCTGGTACAATGTTGCTCCTAGATCAGGAAGGAGGAAGTCTTCGGCTCCAGCAGAGGCGTTGCATCGCTATTCCTGGAGATTCTTGCCAGAGAAACCAGCTGCAACGGAGCCCTCCTGTCGC
>JAYSWT010000179.1:0-1527 GCA_043717905.1 bacterium
CCAAGTTTCACTACCATACCCCATGACCCTTGGCCCACACGCTTTATGACCTTTCCTTTTACCGCTAGAGAAGCTCCTCTCGATGTCAAGATAGGGTCCAACTCTGTCAACTTGGCCCAAGCACATCTAACCCTTGCTCTCGATGCTTCCTCAACACCACCTCCAGCGGTAATCATGTCCCCAACATAGCAGAACTTTTCTACACACTCCAGCTTCTCATTCATCCCAATTTCGACCTCCTTAATCTCCCCTCCCCTGGTTGATGGTAACACAGCCAACACACTTTGTACACTGGGAATCCACCACATCCTGCAGTCTTCCTTTTACACCACTACACTTTTTGTGAATCCACGCCATGCTCGATGTACATTTGATTGAATTTGCACCAACACCCCTTCCACAGATTCCGCAAGGCAATTTACCTGACTTTTCTCTTATTCCTGACATATCACAGCATTTCATTATTTTGTTTTACCCAAGTTCATTCTAAGTACTTTCTCTTCCAAACCAGCTCTCCGTCTCTTCACTGCTTCAATCAACTCCTCCATGCTATCCGCAACCAGGACAAGATCATCTGCATACAACAGCCCCATAGATAATAATAATAATAAGCGGCTTTTAACGCGGCATATGTCCACACACTAAGTGATCGAATCGCAGCACGAGGTAAGCCCCCTCTAAACTCTCTAGACAACGCCTCAAGCACCATGATGAACAACAACGGACCGAGCACGGAGACCCGACGCAATCCCACTTAAACAACAAACGCCCCATCCACTCCACCAACCTCTCTCACCGCAGTCGCTGCACTTTCATACTATTGCTTATACAATCACTTTCATACAATCACTTTCCTGATTGGCGTCAGGAAGGGCATCCGGCCATAAAACATCCGCTTCAAATCCATACAATCATGTATGGAAACCTGTCCAACCCATGCAAGCATGGAAAATTGACATAAAACGATGATGATGATGATGATGATGATCTGAGTTGGCCCAAGCACATGCAGATTGTGGATACTGCGCAGTAAGTCAGCTAGCTCACAGCTAATGTACGCCACGGTGATATGAGGCGGCCGCTAGTTGTACACGATCTCGCACAATACGATCACGAGTCGACACGCTGTTACTACACCACCCCACTCCACATTCCAAACGAGAAAACTACCCATGTGAGCTCTTCCGTAATCCTAATTTCCTATTACGAGCTAAATCCCGTTCACACTAGTCATGGGTCGGTGTCGGTTTGCGTTTTTTTTCGGTTTTTTAAAAGTCAGTTCGGTTTTTCAAAATATCGCGATATCGGTATCGGTTTTCGTTTTTTTTTTGTATTACATGCTTAAAGCAGAACAGAGTCAAGTAGTCAACTGCTGTCACTAGATGGCGCAATGTTTTTATTGTGCGTACAGTATATCATTATAGTCAAACGCAAGTCATATGCCTAGGCACTGAAAATCAATTTATTTGATTTATACTGCCTGTAGTTGTACGTTGAAAACGTCTTACCTCATAGCTCGCAAAAAGT
>JAYSWT010000180.1:0-1522 GCA_043717905.1 bacterium
CCCCAACCCCACAACCACAATGCATGGACGTGGAGCAAAAAATTCAAAGCGCGTCGTTTTCGTGTCAATGAATACCACTCGGTTTTCAAATTTTGTCAATCCTTATTTGAGATTTTTTGCTCCTCTCCTCTGGAGTACCGGTACGATTAGACTCCTCGTAGGTACCGGTACTATATTATTATACTGTGGCGTTGGTGATGCTAGTTCAAGAATGCTCAGAAATGCGACAGCTATGTAGAGGAAGTTTTTTCCGTCGTCTCGCGGTCATCGAACATCGAGCCGGATCTATGGATACCGGTACGGTAGTCGAATCATCACTCATCCATAGCAGGGGGTTCCGGAACTCGTGCTTCAACGCCACGACTGGAACAGTTTCATGCTGGGAAGTTGGCGCCGTCCGTCGGACGGCTCGCGCTCCGCAGACTCGCTAACATTTCCGGCACGCGACTAAAACAGCTGACAAGCCAGCCTACCTAGCAGTCATTTCAATACCGGAAGTGTTTTTGCACCTCCAGTGGGGGAAGGGAAGGGTTTTTTGCTTCAAGGGAAGGGCTTTTCGCTTCCCCTAAAGGGAAGGGAAGGGCTTTTCGCTTCCCCTAAAGGGAAGGGAAGCGTTTTTCGCTTCCCCTAAATGGAAAGGAAGCGTTTTTCGCTTCCCCCAGTCCCGAATAAAATAATTAGACTGTAATTATAGATCAAAACGACATAACATCAAATGACATAGATCAAAATGACTCAAATATAAGTACATAAGGAGTACAGTATTTTGGAATAAGCGATGCCGACTCATCTAGGATGGGCATATGCCACATAGGATATGTCCGGACTTTGCTATGACAGAAATGTTCGTATTCTATGGAAGAAATGTCAATATTATTGGCAGAAATGTCCACGTGGTATGACAGAAATTCCGCATAAGTTCGGACGTTTGTGGGGGACATGTTCCCGGGAATGTCCAGATGACATAAAAGTCCAGCCATGAATGTCAGGAGTGAATGTCCAAGCAAATCCGTTGATTAATCCAACATATCAGCCTGACCAGAAACACCCAGACTCCTGCGGTTAGACAGACCATTCCGCCACTGCTCTACCATTTGTTGAGGAATATCGTTCTGGACTGATAATAGCCAGACTGTTATGTTCAAGCTGATCTGTTTGAACCAGTAGAACCGGATGTCTGAACTACTATTCTTAGACAGGTGTTGCCAGACTTAGATGCTAGTAATATTTTGAGCTGGTGTTGTTGAATTAAATTCCAAACTTATCTCATCTGCTACGTAGGCCTGAACTCCAAGTTCGATTATTGCAACTCGTCTTGGTTTCTTCTGATCCATCAATTGTTTTGCTTGCTTCTTTACTAAGTACTCACTTTCAACAGTGGGGTTGTTTTTGCGGTCCTCATCCTCCATCTTGCACAGTTCATTGAATGCCTGTAATCCATCTTGGGTCCATCCTGTATTCCTTCCAGCAACCAGAGTACTTGAGGTCCATTTTGTTTCCTTGTATACAAGCTTTTCATTTG
>JAYSWT010000019.1:0-6078 GCA_043717905.1 bacterium
CAGTCATTTGAAACTGCCCTTTACGCGGCTGAACTAGTCCGCTAGCTGTGCTTGATGCAAGCCCGAAGCCCACGGGGGAGGATGCATTAGCCTTACGAACTCGCCAATTATATGTAGCTGTGAATACTGACCAAGCAGTTCCTGTTGCCGTCCCGAAAGTTGCGGAAGGCCGGGCACCACCATCGGCAAAAACCACATCAATGTCGGTCTGCGAGCCGGTTACAGGAACCCATTGGCATCCATATTTGTATGTCGATGAAGTATTTATATATCCGCAAATAGCGGTATCAATAGGGACCCATTCGTTATTTCCAAAACCTATCGATTGCACTTCGACCACGATTATATCAGAGGATTGGATAGGGTATTGAAAGCGTACTCTTCTTTTATACTCTGTGCCTGCCGCCCAATTTGTACTGATAGCTATGCCGCCTGGACCGTTTGCAAATCCCGACGCTGTAACTGAAGATGTGGCAGACACATCGGAGTTATATGCGAAGTCGACTTGACTTCCAGCCCCTAAATTCACCGTGCCGCTTGAGGCCCATTCTGCGATGGGGATGTTGAATGAAAATTGGAATTGAGCAGTTGGATTTAAAGCAACTGAGGCAACAATTAAAGCACCCAGGATGTTTCCGCTGGCATCACTGGCATTTAATGCAGAAAAATAGATTTTTGTATAATCTGTTGAGTGAGCAGTTGCAACAATTGCAACATTAGCAATATAAACACCCGATCCTCCTCCACCATTGCTATTTAATCCGCTACCTACAACATTCTTTAAGTCACCACCCTCTAGTGCCAAACTATCGATTGTCATACCAGCCGGCAAAGAAACGCTTAATGTAGTTGCCGACACCGCGCTGCAATCCACAAAAACGGAGCCTCTCATTCTGCTACCGCATCGCTCCCATTTCATGGTTGCTGTGGAAGTAGTTCCGGCAACTGCCGGAGCAAAAGTCTGCTCGGCACTAATAGCCGCCCCCTGCGTAATGATGCCAGGCCCAAATATAACAGTCGTAATTAAGCAAGCTCCGGTCGTGCCGCTTGTTCTCGTAACGTTGACCGAATAAGCTGCAGAGGTATTTGTATCGACATACGCATAAAAAAAGCCGCCAGTTACTCCGGCTGGTAAAATACTAGCTCCCGAACTATCAGAGCTTAAAGGTAGCCGCGTTGCGCCTTGATAAACCGATACTTTGTAAACGTCCGTTGCTGGCGTATTAAAATAAAACGAAATCTTATTTTTCATGCTGCGTAGTGCATTTGGAAGTGATGCAATACTAGCATAACCGCCAGAAGTTGAGCTTTCAGCGGCAGCTGCGTTGGCAATTGAAAAAGCAGTCGCCACTATTGGATCAAGGGGAGATCCGGTAATAACTCTAGTAGCGCCGGTCCATCCGGTAAGATCGGAAGCTGCATTTTGATTTGATATCGCATTGACTTCACCGCTCGAAGATCCTGCAGCTGAAGCTGCACCTGCTACTCGCCAACGTGTCCCAGACGAATCATAAACTAGCTGCACCGCTTGCCCAACGGCTAAGCTGAAGTCTGAATTCGTGCCGGTTACAATCCTATTGGCAGCGGTAGCGCCTGCACTCTCGTTGACTAGAGTGATCACCTGCGAGGCTTGCCCGTTTACGAGGGTAATGACTTGCTGAATAGCCGGCGCAATCGATCTGATTGAAAATAAACTGCCCTGAGTGAAGCGAATGATTTGATCGATTGACGGCGTTATATCTTGATTTGAGCCAGTAGTTGCAGCGTCTGCCTGCGTTGTGTAAGACGTTTTATCGTTCTGCCATGCTGCGCCGTTATATTGCCGAATGAGATTAGAAACTGAATTCCAGTAAGTTGATCCTGCCGTGAGTGTCCCAGGGTGAGCCGTGATAAATGCCGCGTCCGATGCAAATGACTCAAGTGCCGAGGCAGGCCTAGCAGCTGATATCACGCGCCAGCGCGTAGCATCCTCATCGTAGAGTAGGCCTATGGTAGCACCTGGCTCAACTATAAGATCACTGTTTGAGCCGGTTATAATTCTGTTCGCAGCTGTGCCGCCTGCATTGTTTGTTATGGTGAGGCGTTGTGAAGACTGGTCATTGACTAAGTAAACTAGCTTTTGAATAGTCGGCACAATATTTCGAATTGATGTGAGCGTATTTGCCACAGTAAAACGAATCACCTGATCAAATGCATTAGGCGTTATATCCTGCGCAGCGCCGGTAGTGGCGGCATCCGTTTGCACCGAAAAAATAGTTTTATCGTATTGCCAAGTCGCGCCGTTATATTCACGCAAAGCCTTGTCGGTGGTATTCCAGTAGATCGATCCTGCTACCGGCGTTATCACTGCCTCAAACGCCGCATCGTTTGCATAGGAATTTAAGCCATTTGCCGTAAAATTGTTGGCCGTGGGATTGGTAACATTTGCGCCCGAGATGTTACTAAGATTTCTAGTTATTGTTGACATAAACAAATCTCCCTTGGATCGCTCTGCCAATTGGCAATTGTTCGATAGTAGTGACTATGATTTTTTTCGTAAATTCCGTGTGCGTGATCTGAATCATGTCGGCTAGCTCTAGGCTAACTTCGTCGTCAAGTAAAACAAAACGAACAGAAGTCACTGGACTTCCGTAAAAATCAGCTATTTCAGTAAACCTGCTAGTCGTAATCTCTTGCAGGACGTGCGAGATATTTAGAGTTTTTTCAGCACCCCAAATAGTAGCCCTAGGCGATGGCGCATTGATTGTAAGCGTTGACTTTGCGTTGTCTGATTTAAAATATTGAGGAGAAAATATAACGTTTTTAGTCTGATCTCTATATTCGCTCCCCCACGTGAGGCCAGACATTTGTGATTCGGTTATGGTCTGCGTTGCTGCAGCGGTAGGATTGATACGGACTAAATATGGCGTGTCGTTTGAGGCAGGGAAAACTAAAACTGTTAGTAGCGTCCTATTTATTTCTGATAGGAACGTCCCAAGCGTAGGCAACTCGGTACCAAAGCCTGCCTGCATACATGCGCGGTCAGGATAAAGAGTGCTCATTGCTGAAAATGTCGAAGCGCTCACAGCGTAGCCGTGCTGCTCTAAAATCCATTGCATGAGAAGTGGAGCGGACTTTGCACCGGAAACATTGTTGATGACAACGTAAAGATCTGTGGTTCTTAAGTCAATTCCTGTAACCCCTGAAATAGTTAAAAACCTATGTCCTGCAGGCGTTAAAGTGCTGCTTAAAATTGCAGGAGTTACCCAAGTTTCTTGAGGAACGGAATTAATAAAAAAATGTCGGTATCTATCACAATTTAAAACATTGTTGAAATTACTACCTAATGATGGATCATCGTATCCTAAAAAAAATCTAGAAAAGTTCAATCCACCTACGCCCTTTTCATATACTTTTGCTGCAATCGTTAGTGCTGGACTAGTTCGATTCAAAATGCAAACTTCGCCAAAAATTGTGTTATCAAAAACAGAATTGTTGCTACCAACCTCATCTCTTCCGTAAAGATGATTTGGGAATATTAAAGCTTCGTTTATAGCACTTGATGCAGGCATAGTTTGATAGGATGGCATTCGTCCTATGATGCCAGCGGTGCCGCTAGTTGGTATTACCTTTATAATATATGAGCTAGATAAAGGCGTTTTTAGCCCCCTTTTAGTTGATGGGGGGACAGAAAAAGAAGGTGAAGGTATACCTAAATCAATTTCAGTTGTTTCACTTAGCTCATACGGCGTAGTCTCACCAAAAAGCATTGGGATGGCATAGTTTTCAAACTCTTTAGGAATATTTGCGCCTGTGTAATAGGCGTTGCTAGACGATCGATCGATTCTGTTCAAATATTTTGGATCGCCAAAAGTGCATTCTGAATCAAGCACAGTCTGCCGTTTTTGAATCGTCACGGTCAAGACTGCGTTTGAGATAGAACACTTGGTTGTAATTCCCTTGAATTTTATCACGTCATCAAGATAAATCCGCACCGTGCGGTTAGTAAAAATCAAAATATTTTGAATTAAAGGTAGCCACTCATCGTCGATCTGAATGGCAAAAGAGCCAATTGTAATTTCGGTTAGCCCTGATTCAAATGATTTGATGCTAGCCGAGTAGTTTACAAATTGCGGAATTCTATTTTCCCAGAAAACCAGCGCCGATGCGCCGTTGGTAGGATCTTTTGGCAAAAACTGGCTAGGCTGATTGAATATCAAGTAAAGGCTGAATTCTACTAAGACGATACCGGACGTATAGCCTGTGACACTTACTACTCCGCTGACAGCGTTCCAAGTGAAAGCGCTACTAGTGCCGTTAACGTAGACCGTGGTCACTTCCCAAGGCCAAATTGCCGTGATACCGCTCATGATAGAGGTAATATCTGCAAGCGGACTGACCGTTATTTTTTGCACCTGCATTAGCTAGCTCCATACAGTTCAAGGGCAACCGGTGAGCTATTGACACTCCCTGGCACGGCATTGAAACCCATGGTCACAGGCCAATCAAGTACGGCACCGATATAAATAAGGCCTTCAGTAAAAGCGTAGTTTGATAGCTCAAGTTGAAATTTTGTCTCCGCAGACAAATTAAAATTGTATCGAGGGACAAAATTAAAATTAACCCAGCCATAAAAGTTGCTAGTTGCAGAATATTCGCTTTCGATCTGCGATACGGCAACGGCCTCACTGGTAGCCTTTAAAACTCCGGCTAGATAGGCCTTAACGCGCATTGTTACGTTCGGCTGCAGGCCTCTTTTAAAGATTTGCATCCTGTAAACGCTCAATTGCTGGTTAGCCGTTGGTGTTACTCCTCCTAGTTCAATTGTAAAAGGCGAGCCATCGCTAATGATCAAGGCAATGCTGTCAGGGTATTGGCTGAATGCCATGCTATACAACCTCCCTTAGTGCAAAAGCCACGTTGAATTTATTTAGATAGGCATGCGTGAGTTTTGGAATCTCGTCAAAGTAGCAAAGGATATTTCCAAACTCAAAATCGAAGGCAATCTCTAAAGGATCGAGAACAAAAACAAACGGCACAGATAGGCCTATTCTTTCCGTAGAAACGAGCAGGCTATTTCGATTAGCAGCGTTAAGGAAGCTCCAACCCATAGCACTAAATACGCTGTATTGGCCTTTTCTAATAGAATAGAGTACGCCTGAATCACTGGCTACCCTTCGGGTTAAATCCTCGCGAGAGAATTCGTAGTTCTGTTTTGCATTGAATTGAAAATCGATGTGATCTCCAAGATACATAGCCGACACTTCAATGTCGCCCGGATTGAGGCTATCATCGACTACAATTTGCCAGTATCGATACTGCTGACCAGTAGGAAAGTCGTCGTCCGTTAGATCGCAAAACACGCCTTTGTCGGTCACGGTTGCGGACTTGGAAAACGGCTCGCTGCCAATAAATGAATTGATCATGTTGGCTTTTATCGTGATCACAGCTTGGTTACTAATCTTGAGGTAGCCGTCCGCTTCCCCGAATATAGCAAAATAGCTACACTGCTTATTCGCTAGCATGTCGATTTGAATCGTGAAGCTTTTAGTAGTTGGTTTCCAAACTTTCCCACGCTTTTTAAAATTCAGGGAGTTGGAAAATGGAAAGCCGACAACTGCAGTAGACGTGATCGTAGCCGTATCGAGTTGGTTGTTGTCGCAAATCCTCGCATTGCGCCTGAGTTTTATATTACTCATGCCAATTCATCCCTTCTTATAATTTCTCTGTCTCTAGTCTTACCAATACTTCTAAGAATTGGAGTTGGTTCATTTGTCGTTTGAGGCGACTCGGCACGTGTTGTAGGAATATTGAAGCTGCTACCACCAACCGATATCGATCCGACTGCAGTTCTCACTGCATCAAGGCCAGCAATCACCTGCGTAAGTTTATCGGCCACGGTACCAAAGGCCAAAACCTCTAAAATTTTTCCGGCTATTTCATTTCCTTGCTGAAGTAGCACAATCTGATCTGCTGTGACGCTATTGCTTAGGTTTTTTTGCAAATCCTCAAAATTAGATTTGGGGACAATCAGCTCTCCGGGAGTAAGTAGAGCCGGAACCGTATCAAGGTTGCCTACGCCTGGAACGATACCGCCTT
>JAYSWT010000181.1:0-1522 GCA_043717905.1 bacterium
TGTAAAATGGACTGATGATCTTTATTGTGGGTACTTGGGTCGTGGGCACAATGTTCAATCTTGACATGATATTTTCGTCGATGAATGTCACAGATGCATCACTTTTGCGTCTCTTCTCCTCGGCGATGTTCTCTCGTTGTATCAGGATCGGTTTGACAGGCATTTTGACTATGATAGGATCAGCAGTGCTGTTTGGTTCCGATGGTTGTATAAGGATGTTGATCCGACACGAAACTGGTTATATTTGTATTCAATTCTCTTCATGTGCTCAACGTCAATGTTTAAAGGTTTTTGGACATGAACGCGTAGAGGATCGGAGTGACGACCACCCGGCCAGGGAGCGTGCTCGAGCTCGCTGTGTGCAACGAGTAATAAGAGAAGTTGTCGAGCACGAGCCGGTAATCGTCGATGGACAACGGGGTCCTCTTGATCTTCACCTTCTGGCTCTCAAAGAGAGAGTCGAAATATGGGTCGCATGACTCTTGCGTCATGTCAAAGTAGATGGAGTCCCACAGAAATATCGGGGCACCCTCATCGTTAACGATGATTGACTGATTCTTTAATTGTAACTCCGGCATGTTGATCATCATCTTGCGGACACGCTGTTCAATCAACTCCGCGGACATTCGTAGTTGTGTCTGTAGATTCGTCCTAGTGTCAAGAATCTTTAATTGCAGCTCGTGTTCATTGGGCAACACTTTGCAGTCTTTGCAATATATATATATTGATTTTCCTTATTTGATAGCAGTCCGGTAGCGATAGGGGACGTCAAATCTCAGCCAATTAAGGCCATTGTCCTGACTGAGTCCATTGTCTCTGTATTTAGATTGGCTTCCGTTCGACGATAGCGCAGCTGTAGGTCACATTTGAGTAAAATTGGACTCCCGACTGAAGTAATGAGTTATGTTGGGTCCGGATCGATGCGCGACTCCCGTTGCGCGTTGTTGTGGGCCACGCCATTGATTTGTTGACACCGCTATCCCAATCGAATTAGGGTGTTGAAATTGATGAATCGCTACTGCTTGGTGTAGGAAGGGGGAATTGATAGAGTCCGTGAATGTAGTCTTTTCCTTAAAGGTGGAGGGAGGAGGGGTGAAACTCAGATAGGAGGTCACCACAAATAGCCCCCACCGGTAAGCGCGGAGCGTGGAGGGTGTGATACGAATACGGTCTATGAAGTGGTGAACGCGTGTCGCGGGCCGGAAATCCTCCAATAGGTGTGACGAATTGTGATGATGAAAAAGGAATCGGTGTTTTGTGTTATGTTTATGTGCTTGTGTTTGATTGTTGTTGGAGTTAGAGTATGTTTGTGGTGTTGAAGGTTGTATAGAGCGAGAGAGAGAGAGAATGGTACCACAAAGGTGAGAGATCCATGTCTCGATTTGGCGTGTAAGTGTGTGGTCATTTGATGTCAGGCGTCCACGATAAGGTCCTCTGAAAGCTGCATCGGGTGAATACCCTAAGCGAGACCCACCGTCCGCTGGATCGGGGCATCAAGTCGCCGGAACCTCTGTCGATGCAA
>JAYSWT010000182.1:0-1522 GCA_043717905.1 bacterium
TACGAAATTAAACAAAGTTTGGCATAAATTTTCCAAGAGAAAATATTGTGGGGTTGAATGCCTGTAGTTATTCCTTTTATAGGAATTATCATTGATTTGAAGTGGACCATCCTCCAATCATTTGGAGCTACGTCATTGTGACGACAAGATGGTAATTGATTAATTATTCTTTGGATCGATATTCATTTTTTATAATTTAGATTTTATCTGTGACCTCTTAGGAGTATTGGTGGATATGTATGAAGTGTGAGTATTGTCCCAGCTGTAGTGATATACGTCCTGGTTGCCGTTGTCGAATGGTAGGTCCTGACTCTCGAGATTGGTAGGATAGTTGAACATGTGAGAATCGCTGAGACCTGTTGTACTCACGTGATTTGAGAAAGCTGGAGTTATTGGCGAATAGTGACTGTGATGGGCGGGATGTTCTCGGCTTATACTTGATGATGTGACGATAGAGGTCGCAATATTGCTGTTCAGAGGTGGCGAGTTTGATGTTTTGACCAAGGGGCACTGCGATTGGTTCATGTTGCTGCCACCCGGCGGGGTCTGACAGACATATAACTCGTCCATGTTTATGTTGGAAAGATTGTTTGGGTTCAATGTCGACGATGATATGGCAGGAAAGCATTGACCAAAGCCTCGAATAGACTCGTCACGGACCAGGGAGTCACATTTGACTGACAACTGGGCACTCGATGATGTTGCTGACTCCATAGTCAGTAGCGAATGAAACCGAGAATGTGTGCCCTCATTGGGCGTGCTGGATATGATCATGATGTTGGACAATTGCGAAGGACTGTTGGCCATCGCAGGTGGCACCGGATCTTCTTTATCCGGGCTGCTGGCGGCCAGCGATGCCAGGGGTCGCAACTCCCCCGGCCCGGTGATACAGTTCTTAGTCTGACCATAGCCCCCGTGCAATCGCATATGACCATTCAGGGCCGACTGATTCTTGAAACCCTTCGAGCATACTTCGCACTTGATTTCGATGAAACAGTCTTCGGTGTAGTTGTGTTAGCCTTGAATCGATAATAAATTAGTGATATCATGTTTTGTTCTTTGAAGGGTTAAAGAGGTGTTTGCCACCAGTGGCAAAATGCGTCACGGGGGACTGACGCTGTGACGTTGATGTTGATGTTGAGCGCCTGGATAAACTTGTGCTTGAGATGTCGGTCAGTCGGCTTCTTTGTTGTTTTGAGTTGGGTCCTTTTGGAAGTTGCCTGCGGCATCACTTGCAGTAGCAGTCATGTGAGTTATATCCGGGGAAACACTTCTGTACCGCCGGGGGACCATGGCACTGGGTCGCTGAAAGTAGGGTGGAAAACCGGTGAGGCAGAAACCGGTCGAAATAGGGGGGAGATCACCACACTGACAATAGCAGTTATTAAATTCTATTTAATTTACCCTTAAAAATGAAGCTAATTAATCAGACGGAGAATTTAGTAGTTATACAGTGAGAAGTACAATGTCTACCAAGAATACTGGAAATGGCATAAATCAACATTGAATGCATTAGTCTACG
>JAYSWT010000183.1:0-26322 GCA_043717905.1 bacterium
CCTATTTCTCTGGCGAGCATGTCGGAATATGCCAAGGGTTCATGGAGGGAGCTGTGCAATCGGGCATGGACCGTGCACGTGATATTATAGCGATACTTAAGAAACAATAATGAAACCGACAGATACACCCCCGCGTTCAATTGGTATTATTATGGACGGCAATCGCCGATATGCTAAGGCTCACAACATGAGTGGGTTAAAGGGACACTACGCTGGTTATAAAAAACTTCGAGAAGTTGTAGAGTGGGCAAAGGAGGCGGGGGTAAAGACGGTCACGGTGTATGCATTCTCAACTGAGAATTGGAACAGAACAGTTGAGGAAGTAGGATATTTAATGAAACTTTTTCATCTTGCTCTCAACGAAGTGACTGCTGAGATGGTCGAGAAGGGGGTTCGACTACGGGTGATTGGTGAGCATGAGCGCCTGCCGAGCAATGTTGCAACAGCACTCGAGCGCGCAATAGAAAAGACAAAAACATGTGACACGATCACGCTGGTGGTGGCATTTTCATATGGAGGGAGGGCTGAAATCATCGACACAATCCGTCGGATACCACCAGCAGAACTTACTACCATGAGTGAAGAAAGGTTTTCGCAGTTACTGTGGACGAAAGATATTCCCGACCCTGATCTGATTATTCGTACTGGGGGAGAAGTGCGACTTTCCAACTTCTTGCCTTGGCAAAGTATATATAGTGAACTCTTCTTCACGAAAACACTCTGGCCAGATTTTACTAAAGAAGAGTTTGACTCGATAATTGAGGAGTACAGCGCGCGCGAGCGCCGTCGTGGAAAATAATCTCATATGGAACCAGACATTATCTTTGAAGACGACCGTATTCTTGCAGTGAACAAACCCACAGGACTGGTGGTTCACGCAGATGGGAGAACAGTAGAGCCAACTTTGTCTGACTGGGTGCTTTCGCGCTATCCAAACCAAAAAGATGTTGGCGGAATGCATACACTCGACACTGGTCGTTATGCACCACGGGCTGGTATCCTGCATCGCCTTGACCGCGAAACTTCGGGAGTAATATTAATTGCGAAAAATGATGAAACATTTTATTTTCTTCAACGTCAGTTTCTCGACCATTCAATAGTAAAGTCTTATCTCGCTTTCGTTCAGGGCACATTTACCAAAAAAGAAGGAGTAATTAATTTGCCAATAGGTCGCTCGCGAACAGATTTCCGCCAATTTACTACTGGTGATGATGCACGGGGAACGCTACGCAAAGCAGAAACCCATTTTTCTGTACGCAAGCAAGGGGCTGCGTACGCACTCGCCGAACTTACACCGAAAACAGGACGAACACATCAGTTGCGGGTGCATATGCGCGCACTCGGCCACCCAATTGTGTCAGATAAGCGATACGGAGCCCCTGTGGCACTAGGTTTCACCAGAGTAGCGCTCCATGCCGAAAAACTCGAATTCACTCACCCAAACGGCAGTCGCATGACCCTTGTTGCTCCGATTCCGACTGATTTTGTCGCTGCAGAGAGGGAAATATGACAATTTCTCGGTATTTCTTGCAAAACTTGAAGGGGTATGTTAAATTTCGTGTCACTTATGAATACAGCACTGATTAAGAATTTCAAGATTTCCCCAGTCAATATGGAAGCGCGCAAAGCACTCGCTTTTCGTGCCGGAGATATGGTCCGCGTTTGGGTGCGGGTACTCGAAGATGCTGCAAAGCAGAAATACCGCTTGCAGGCGTTTGAAGGTCTCGTCCTTGCAAGAAAGCATGGAGCAGAACCAGGTGCAACATTTACTGTCCGTAAAGTCGCAAGTGGGGTAGGAGTAGAGCGTGTTTTCCCATTGTACTCACCAACAATCGATAAAATTGAGCTGATCAAACGCTCAACGGTCCGCCGCGCGAAACTCTACTACGTGAGAGAGAAGGCAGTCCGCGATGTTCGTCGCAAGATGAAGCAGACAGTGATGGGAGGTGGCTCAACCAAAGATTTCGAAACCGCTCCAGCCGTAAAAGAAGTCGAAGCAGCAACTGCAGCTGAATAAAATCAAAACTTAAAAATGGAGGAATCCATTTTTTTGATGAAATTAATTGGCAGACGCTATTTAATTGAGGAGAATCTGCTACTTTGGTAAAATACATCCATGGGATTGCGTGGACCAAAACCAAAAGGGAAGGTGCAGATCAAATGGTCACCTGATTTTGCGTATGCAATCGGGCTTCTGGCTTCGGATGGAAATTTATCAAAAAATGGGAGACATATCACTCTTACTTCAAAAGACAAAGAACAATTGAGTAATTACCAACATTGCTTGGGCATAGATGGTGCCATGGGAATAACAAAGTCGGGAGCCGGACTATCCTACGTGAGAGTACAGTTTGGAGATGTGCTATTCTATAAATTCTTACAAAATATCGGCTTTACACCTGCAAAATCAAAAACTATTGGAGCATTAAAAATTCCAAAGAAATATTTCTTTGATTTCTTGCGCGGGTCTTTTGATGGCGATGGTTCTTTCTATTCGTATTTTGATCCAAGGTGGAAATCGAGTCATATGTTTTACACTGTATTTATTTCTGCAAGTCCTGCGCATATTGAATGGTTGCGTACAGTTATTTTTGAGAAATTAGGGGTTTTGGGGCACATAAGTGCGGATGGAAGAAAAAGAACGCTGCAGCTTAAGTATGCAAAAAGAGACTCTTGGAAAATTCTGAAAAGCATGTATTATAGCGATACTGTCGTTTGTCTCTCACGGAAACGACTGAAAATTGATAAAGCACTTGTTATTGAAGAAAAGAATAATAACTGCAGTCAGTAATGCCCAGGTGGGGAAATTGGTAGACCCACTACCTTGAGGTGGTAGCGCTTAATCGCATGCTGGTTCGAGTCCAGTCCTGGGCACAAATAACACGAAACCCCCGCTGCTGGGGGTTTCGTGTTATTTGTGAACCACAGCGATGTTGAGGCAGCGACCAATTTTTCTTGACGGTACTCCGTCTTAGAAAAATGAAGTACTCTTCGTGGTGCAGACGAAACCGCAAGGTGGGGTCGCAAGCACTTATGAGCGAAGTGAATTAGTAACTTGTGACCAAATCCGGACGTGCTTGCGTGAGAGGATTAAAAAAATTTCATCCTTAGTGGGCAGAGGTGCCGTGGGGGAGACTCGCCGATTACTTCGGCAGGTACTTTTCGATTTCGAAGACTCAATAACGAAAAGTCTTTCGAGTCTCCCGCGCAGCAAAGCAGTTTACTGCTCGTGCCCACAAATAACAAAAAGCTGACTTCGGTCAGTTTTTTGTTATTTGTGGGCACGGGGAGACTCGAACTCCCAAGTCTTTCGACATAAGCTTCTGAGACTTACGTGTATACCAATTCCACCACGTGCCCGATGGAGTTGAGCTTAGCAGAAAGAAGGACAAATTAAAACTCCACACCGATATAAGAAAAATGCGGCACCCGAAGGTGCCGCATGAGAGTGGGTCTAATGGAATTGGCCTAATGGTGGTGATGGCCACATCCATGCCCATCGTGCTTGTGTTCACCACCGAATAGGTGAAAGTGATACGGAAAAGGTCTCCTGTTCCATTCTTCATAAGCGAGCCCGAAGCCTTCCCAGAAGATCAGGAAGGTAATGATCGAGCCAAGCACGGTGTCGACATACGGAATGCCGAAACGAATTGCAACACCAGCCACAACGACGACGATTGACTGCCACATGTCTTGCATGATGTGCAGCACATTTGCCGCATGGTTTGTTCGCAGCGTCACTGGTAAGTCGCTCTTCTTCACCCGAAGAAGGATACGCCAGACAAGGAAGTCACCAAGTCCGCCGAGTGCGGCGACCACCACGACTGTCCAGTTTGTGGGGAGGGTTGTGCCCGCATGAGTGACAAGTTCGTACACAGCGAGCAGCACTCCAACAAACAGGAGGCCGATGTTGGCATAGGTGAAGTTACGGTGGAGTCGCTCTTCGCGGAGCGGACTGATGGAGAAGAGGACGAGAAGCAGAACTGCGGTGCCGAGGAGGGTGATGCCGTCGCTTCCTGCGTGGAAGGTGTCCGCAAACAGGGAGACGCTTTCAGCGAATCCCTTATAGAAGGAAGTAATCTGGAAGGCCGCCACCAAGAAGGTGACGATTGCCGCGACAAAGTACAGCCTCGCCGCACTTCTGCGTTCGTGTGTGATCATTGAGTTCTCCTTTGCGTGTTTGGAAAGATCGGTCGAGTCTGACTCCAAGACTAAGTCCTTTTGGGATTACGTCAATCGCGCCTTAGTAAAAGCTTTGTTATACTGTTCCCACTATGCTTTATACAGGAAAAGGCGATAATGGTACGACAAAATTATTTGGTTGCGACCAGCGCATGTCAAAGTCGTCACTTATCGCAGAGGCACTTGGCACTGTAGATGAAATTAACGCGGTGATTGGCTTCGTAAAGATGAAAGGCAAAGAAGTACTTGCCGTTGCACCGCTCAATTATCATGACCTGCTTTCAGATGTTCAGCAGGATTTATTTGTAGTGCAAGCCGAGCTCGCAGGTGCTGATAAAAAAATGGATGTGGTGCGCGTGAAGAAAGTAGAAGATTGGATTGCTGCGATAGAAAATGAACTCCCACCAATTACAAGTTTTTTTGTTTCAGGTGGCACCGAGCTTGGCGCACATTGCGATGTCGCGCGCACAGTGGCGCGTCGCGCCGAAAGGAGAGTGGTTGCAGCTCTTGAAATTCCTGACCACACAGAGAAGCCTCCCATCTTCGCATATCTGAACCGCCTTTCGTCGCTTCTCTATGCACTCGCTCGTCTTGCCAATCATCGCGCAGGAGTCAGTGAAGAAAAACCTCACTACTAATATACATGGAACCAGCAACACGAACCGACACACACGAAGTACTTTTCTATGACGGTGGCTGTGGCCTTTGTCATCGGGTGGTAAAGTTTGTACTCAAACATGACCATCTCGGATATTTTCACTTTGCACCGATGAATGGCACCTATTATATAGAGCGTTTCAATGAAGAAGAGCGCAAGGAACTTATGGAGAAAGTTGTGTTACTTTTCCCCGACGGAAAAATGCTCACCGGTACCGATGCCATTCTGCATATCTTTGAGAAGCTCGACGCACCATGGACAATATTTGCTCCGGCAATGAAACTTGTCCCGAGGATGTTGCGTGATGCCGCGTACAATACCGTTTCACATCTGCGCAAGAAAATGTTTGCAAAGCCACCGATGGTGTGCCCGACTATGGACCCTGACGAAGAAAAGCGCTTCATTTTGTAAATCTCCACAAAAGTCGCGACCTGCTTTGTTGGCTTCGGTCGCGAGCCACTCACCGTACCAGTAAGTACGCCTCGCGACATCGCTCCTTTGCCGCCTCGCAACTCATCGACTTTTGTTGAGATTTTGGGGCAGCTTGATGTTCCTAAATAATCTGGTATTATGCTCTCGAGCACCGCAAGGTGCGTTTTATTTCATGGTGCTTATAGTGTAATGGTTAGCACTGAAGCTTGTGGAGCTTCCAGTCAGGGTTCGAATCCCTGTAGGCACCCCCAATAAGACGCCGATGTCCTGATATTTTGGTAAGCATAATTCGGCCGATGGAAGTCGGGGTTTGGGTATTTTGCTATACTGTGCCCATGACGACAAATTTTGAAAAAGCACTATTTATCTTTCGGCGTGACCTCAGGCTTGAGGACAATCTCGGTCTTCTTCAATTATTGTCACAATCGAAGATAGTAATTCCTGCCTTTATTTTTGACCCGAGACAGGTTGATCGGGGGCAAAATGAATATTTTAGCGAGCCCGCTTTTCAATTTCTGATTCATTCGCTTCTGGAATTGAATGAGAGTTTGATCAACCTTGGCTCGCAGTTGTATATTTTCTTCGGCGAACCTGAAAAAATTACTGCAACTCTCATAAGGGACGACGGGGTACAAGCTATCTTCGTGAATAAAGATTACACCCCCTTTGCGCGCAAGCGTGATAAAGCTATAGCTGAAACCTGTGAAAAATTAGGGGTTATTTTTGAGAGATATGATGATGTCACACTCTCACCCATTGAAGATATTCGAACAGATGAAGGAAAATTGTATAGCGTATTTACCCCATTTATGAAAAAAGCCCGCGCCCACGATGTGCCAAGCCCAAAGAAAAATACCTACGATAATTTTTTCAGTGGTCATTTGCATACGCCAACCCAAAAGTTGGGTGATTTTGCAGCAAAAACTACCGGTATGCAACTGGCCCTTCGGGGGGGTCGAAAGGAGGCGCTCTCTATTATGAACAATCCCACTTTTTTAAACGACTATAAAGAAAATCGAAACTTGCCATCGCTTCCGAGTGGCACTTCCCGACTTTCTGCTCATCATAAATTTGGAACTATCTCAATACGCGAAAGCTATCACATGGCACTGACACATTCAGGAGTAGACTCACACTACATCTCAGAGCTCTACTGGCGAGACTTCTACTACTACACCGCTTACCATTTTCCACTTGTTTTTAAAGGCTCTTTTTTGCCATGGGCAAAGTATATACAATGGATAAATAGTGAGGGTCAATTTGAAGCGTGGTGTAAGGGAATGACAGGAGTACCGATGGTTGATGCCGGAATGCGTGAACTTAATGGTACTGGCTTTATGCACAACCGAACTCGAATGGTAGTAGCTTCCTATCTAACCAAAAACCTACTTATTGATTGGCACTGGGGTGAACGCTATTTCGCGAGCAAACTCATAGATTATGATCCAGCACAAAATAACGGTGGGTGGCAATGGAGCGCCTCGGTAGGAACAGACCCGCGACCGCTACGTATTTTTAACCCTTATACCCAAGCAACAAATTATGACCCCGATGCTACGTACATAAAATTGTGGGTGCCTGAATTACGAAACGTCAAAGCAAAAAAACTTTCAGACGGTAAAACCCAAGACTTTAGCAAAGTAGCTACAGATTACCCCGCTCCTATCGAAGACCAAAAAAATGGCTACCATCGCACAATGGAGGTATATAAGACAGCTAAAGAAAAGTGGAAAAAAATGAAAATTGAAGAGAGTCGTTAGTGCGCATTTCTCCGGCATCTTTCACTGCAGTATTTTACGAGCTCCCATTGCCCACGACTTGCCCAGCGTTTTCGATTTGCAAACGGCAACCTGCAGACAGCGCAAACTTTAGTTTCTTTTGGTTTCGCCGTCATGATTATTTTCTAGTATACTCACCAAGATGAAAGAAGCCACACTTATTTACCCACACCAATTGTTTGCTCATCACCCAGGAATTCAAATGGGTCGAGCGATTTATATCATAGAAGAGCCACTATTTTTGACTGAGTTTCCCATTCATTCACAAAAGTTACTGCTCCATCGACTCTCAATGCAGCACTACAAGCGGCAGCTTGAAGCAAGTGGGTACGCGGTGACATATTTAGATATTCAGTCGCTGTCTGATACGGCAAGTGTCTTTAAAGCACTACAGGCCCGCGGAGTCACCCATTTGCATGTTGTCGACACCACTGACTACTGGCTTGAGAAGCGCATTGCTATCGCCGTGTATAAACATGGCTTTACTGTTACTCGCTACGAATCCCCGTTATTTATCTTAGACAAAGAGGACGCGGTGTCGCGGTATAAAAACAGTAAAAAGCACATGGCGCGCTTTTATAAGCAGCTGCGTATTGATAAAAAGATACTCGTCGAGAATGATACTGAGCCAGTGGGTGGAGAGTGGAGTTTTGATAGTGATAATCGAAAGAAAATCCCGAAAAGTATTGAGCTTCCAAGCGACCCAATAACTCACACCAATAGCCCTGAGATTATGGCGGCGCTCGCGTGGCTAGAGAGTGTCGGTGGAACTTCGTACGGAGAAGCAGGAGTCTGGGTGCCATGGACCAACGAAGCAGCTGCTCTGTATTTAAAAGAATTTATCACCGACAGGCTAAAATTCTTTGGTGACTATGAGGATGCAATTACCACGAAGGAGGTGAGGCTTTTTCATTCAACACTCTCACCGCTTATGAACATTGGACTACTCTCACCCCAAGCGGTGATTGAAGCAGTTTTGTCCTATGGAGTAAAACAAGGAATCGGCCTTAATTGTATTGAGGGGTTCGTCAGGCAAGTGATCGGTTGGCGTGAATTTATTCGTGCCAGCTATGAATGTGATGGTGTGGCTATGCGAACAAAGAACTTTTGGAAACATACTCGGCCACTACCAGACACATTCTGGAACGCTACGACTGGTGTTCTCCCAGTTGATAACGCAATTGAAAAAGCTCTTACCTACGGGTACAACCACCATATCGAACGACTTATGGTATTGGGCAACTTTATGCTCCTCACTCAAATTCATCCCGATCAGGTATATCGCTGGTTCATGGCTATGTACGTTGATGCGTATGATTGGGTCATGGTTCCAAATGTTTACAGTATGAGTCAGTTTGCCGATGGGGGTATATTTGCAACGAAACCTTATATATCAGGTAGTAGCTATCTTAAGAAGATGTCTAATTACCCCGCTGGGGATTGGGAGGAACTCTGGACTGCTTTATATTGGAATTTTATTGAAACCCATGGTGATTTCTTCTTATCAAATTACCGCCTCTCAATGATGCCACGTCTGTTAGAAAAAATGGCATCAGAAAAGAGAAATCACTATAAAGAAATCGCGCGGGGGTACTTACGGGGTAGCATAACTACAGCGTCCGTAAAGTAGTTTCGAAATACGTCCATCACGGCACCCTAACGAGATTTCTTCAATAGTTTTCCAACCCACCTCTCAACAGAGGTGTTTTGGAGGTTCGAATCGCTTATTCTGTCTTCATAATAGGAAGCAACTGCTTGCTTCCGTAGGCGATGAGAAAGGACGAGTATATCGGTGAGACACGTCTTTGTGGTGAGGGGATATGAGTCCTCTACTGAACAAGTAGTCTTTGAACGTGATAGAGTTTTGAGTATGGAGAGGAAGGTCATTTTTGGAGTAATATTTGTAGTAGTAATTGCAGTACTGTGGTTAGTTGTTTGGGGTGATTTTGATGAATGGAGATATTCAAAAAATTTGCATTGCATGACATATCAAAATTATCGCAAAGTAGAAATTTGCAAGAGTATTGAAAAATATCAAGAGTATGAATTTTTTGGACATACCATAATTTCTGCAGGCTATAGGTCAACTTTTGCTACAGCGAAGAAAGCATGGTGCGAATTGTCTCTGTCCGAAGCTGATTTAAGTCTCTTAAAAGATATGCAGTATGACTTCAGTCTCTCTCCACAATTGATGGACGGCTCAGGTTTGTTATATAGCTTGTTAGATGCAAAATTTCATCCAGGTTCAAATCTTAATACTGGCAGTGTGTACGACCCCACATCATTGGACTATCTTTTGAAAGGCGGGTGCTCGGTATAGCGCATCACGGGGTGGGGCTACACGCCTCCATCAAACAGGTTCGAGTTACACCTCGTGTCTTCGAGAGGAAGTATTCATATACTCTCGTCAGTGACGATAAAGAACGGAGGAATTTTCATTGACGATTTTTTCGATTATTGATGGTAGCGTGATTCTACCTAAAGGATACGTGGTAGATTCAAGTATGTTGCATGTTTACTTTGTATTGCTAGAATATTAAACATATGGATATTATCAAAATTGGCGAAAAATTACATATCATTGAGAGGCGGTATTTCGAGTCTGACCCAAGGAGGCACTTTGTCGGCGAGGTACTCGGGGTTGCGCACGATATGATCCGTGTGAGAGGACGCGTTTGGGTATACGACAATGTAAGGAATAGATTCGTTTTGAAGCCTGAGCTTCGTGAGCGAGCGATGATCCTTGGCGAAAGACACATTGTGAATATTCTGCCTCCTGAGTTAGTGCTCGACGAGCTCGTTTATGAAACTACTGAGGCGTCTGTGCTTATTGTCACCAATCACAAAGGCTTCACCCTCGATGTGAATGAGTTTGGCCACAGCCGTTAAACAGGAAGTTCAGCTATGCATCAAAACACCGCCCCATGGGGCGGTGTTTTGATGTGAAGAATTGTCGTTTCTTCAAATTTTACTAGTCGTTGTATTGACCGTGCTGGTTTCCACGAAGCTCGCGCAAGTCACTCAATTGCTGTCGTAGTCGCTCTATCTCAGCCTTAATGAGTGAGGGAGGGACGAGCACCTTGTCGATGACATGCACCACACCGTTGGTCGCGGTTACATCAGCGATGATGACCTTTGCGTTATTCACTGTTACTTCTCCTCAATTATCTTGCCCGTGACAAGAAAGTCATTGTTGGGGAAGTGGAAACTGCTCGCTACAATCCGCCACTTTCAATGCCGCTCGTTCTCCGGAATGAAATAATAATTTCCATAGAATAGTTGTGACAGTTGGTTCACTCAGAGTTGGGACAACTCAACGAGAAATTGGTAGAATGAGGCATTGAAACTCCAACTAAAGCAGAAACTAAAACAAAAGGGTAGTAGCGCCCATGTTTTTTTAACCCCACCCAAGTATAGCGCAGCACTCGTCATCATGGTGGTAGTGCTGAGTCAGTTTATGGCGTCGGTTCCTAAAGCATACGCAGCCCCACTTTCGTGCGCCTTTCTCGAATCAGACCGCGCACTTCGCCCAATGACGATTCATAACGATGTACTGCAACTACAGCGGCTACTCAACAATGACCCAGATACGCAGGTCGCAAAGTCGGGACCTGGGTCACTCGGCAATGAAACAACAAAGTATGGACGAGGAACGTTTCTCGCAATGAAGAATTTCCAAGAAAAATACCGCAGTGACATCCTCACGCCCTATGGACGCACTGTTGGCACAGGCTTTTATGGTCCAGCAACGAAAGCAAAGTTGCTTGCAGTTTGTAAGGCAATGGTGGGGACATCGACACAAACTGTTGCCGCAACCTCAACTCTCCCACTTACTTCAACATTCACTCCAACTCAAGCTTCGACGACAACATCAGTTCTCACCTTAACCTCAAGTTCGAGTACTGCACTACCTCCAACCGTTTCTTTCTTTGCAGCACCATACTTAATGAACCGCAACGAGTCATCGCTAGTCAGCTGGTCTTCGTTTGGTGCCACTTCGTGTGTTACTCCTTGGGGGTCAACAGCGACGAGTGGGATATATACCACTCCGCTCTTGGCGCAAACAACAATTTACAACATCTCATGTGTGGGGTCGGGAGGGATAAGCACTGCAACTACAACAATCAGTGTCGTCGGCTCAACTCAAGTCGTCGCTCTCCCCACTGCTCATGGTTTGATTGCTTCGTATAATATGAACGAAGGAGGAGGGGCTGTGCTTATTGATAGAAGTAATAACGGAAGAAATGGTACGCTCGTGAGTACTCCCACTTGGGCTGCAGGGAAAAATAGTGGAGGACTTACGTTCGATGGTGCCGACAAGGTGGATCTCGCTTCGCAACTTCCAATTCAGGGAATTCCGCAGCTCACAATTTCTGCATGGGTAAAACGTGCTGCGCCTGGATCTGCTGTTGAGATAGGGAAACAGGGGGGAGCAAACAGTACAAGCATCGAACTTTGGACTGATGGAACAGCATATTTTGCCATTTCTGCAGGTGCAGGAGCATATGGGACGGTGTCACTTAATGATGCAAATTGGCATTACGTCAGTATGGTGTTTGATGGCAATCAAACAGGAAACACAAATCGCTTAAAGGGGTATGTTGACGGCGTACTGCAGACGCTTGCATTTACCGGCGTTATTCCGTCCCTTACGACTGTTGCGACTGATTCCTTTGGACTAGGTTCATTAAATGGTAAATACTCGAATGGCCAAATTGACGATGTGCGAATCTATAACCGCCCTCTCACTGCAAGTGAAATTTCCGCAGACATGAATAACTCAGTTGTCGAGACTACTACTCCTGTCCCATTACCTTTTTCTACACTAGACCAGCGTATGCAGTTATTCCGTGATGGCGCACTTCATGGCTTTGCACTTGCTTCTCTTCCTGATAATGGTATCGAGCCATACTCTGAGGTTGATTACCAAGACTTAGCTGCCACAGGAGCAAATGTTATTCGTGTACCGATAATTTTACGCAAAGCATTGAGTGGTGATCGTTACGATATTCCAGAAGCAGACATCAGCTATGCGCAAAATGCTCTTTCTCGGGGAGCGCGATATGGGTTTCGCGTCGTTGTGGTACTCGTCGCCCTTCCTTGGGGTGACGCGCCCTCTGATTACTGGGGTAATGCAAGTCTGATGACAGACCTCGCAAGTAAATGGGCACTAATTGCTGGGAGACTTAAGGGTTATGGAGCACTTCAGGCATACGACATGATAAATGAGCCAGTGATAACTGGAGTAGGGCGGGTAAGTGGGCTCACGCAGTGGCATGACCTCGCAGTCTCGCTTGGGCAGGCAATTCAGGCAGTAGATTCGAATACTCCAATTATGTTTGAACCACATCCTTGGGGTCTACCTGGCTCATTCTGGCAAGCGGCGCCTCTTGGTTTGTCGGGAGTTGTATATAGTTTCCATATGTATGAACCAGCAACTTTCACAAGTCAGGGTATAAACGGCTATCCTGAGCCTGTTGTATACCCAGGCATAGGATTTAGCTCGACAACGCTTTACGACTACATGCTCGAGGCACGAACTATCGCGGCTAGGGATAGCGTCCCGATGTTTATAGGAGAGTTTTCATGCCTTAGGTGGGGTCCGGGTTGTACGCAGTATTTAACCGATGTTACTACTCAATTTGGAAATGAGAATTGGGGCTGGACGTATCATGCGTGGCGCAACTATCAGGGATGGGATGCTGAAATTCCATCAACTATTTCTCAGGTACAGGCCTATCCGAGTGGCGTGCAGTATCGTACTTCGACGAGTACTTCTTTTGTATTGCTCAAGAACAAAATGGTGGGCAATCAAACCTTCTTCTCTGCCCAGTAGCTCGCAGAGGGAGCTTTAAACTCGAAGCAGGAGAAGTGTTTTATATTTTTTCGCACCGCGTGATAAAATGTACATATGGAGATTGAACTCGCGCATTCGCTGAATATCACTCTGGACGAAAATGTTACAAAACAAATCGTGACTGTGCAACAAATACTCAATCATCGTTTTAAAGAAAGAAGAACGTTTAATCCAGCCCCACATCTTTCTCTGTTACTCCGCTTCGCGCACACCAGCAATACAGGGATTTTTATGGAAAAGCTTGTTGATGAATTTAGTCATGAACAGCCATTCACGCTTACGCTTTCGAACTTCTCCGCTTCACCGAGCGGAGAGTATATTTTTCTCAACCCCTCTGAGTTTTCTAACGAAATACTTACTGGTATGAACCTGCGCGCATCAAAAGCTACAAAGGAAATCGGGACAGGGGGACCTGACGGTGCTACAGCGCGGTACTCATACTTTCCCCACATTTCTCTCATCAAACTTCTTCCCGAGGAGTCTGCCTCAGCTCTTGGGTTGCTCCACAATGAGCTTGCTGATATATAGTTTCACGTGACGGAACTCACGATAACTGTCGATGATGCTAGTCACGAGGGTGTAATTAAAGTTATACGCAAAATACCTCTTCAAGGTTAAAGGTTATCGTTACACTACTTGATACTGTATATTTGCTCAATTTCTTCAATAATATTCAGTCGATGACTCCACAGGATGTTGCCAATAAACTGGAGTCTCCTGACTCCTACTTCGTTGATGTCCGGACAAAAGAGGAGTACGCCTCTGGGCATGCGAGTGGAGCAGTAAATATTCCACTGGACACCATTTCCAGTGAGGCTGAACTGCTGAAGAAATACAAAACTGTTTATGTCATTTGTGGGTCTGGTGGACGCAGTGCGGAGGCGGTAGCAATTCTTAAATCACGCGGAGTGAATGCAATTAATATTTCTGGGGGGACCATCGCTTGGGCATCCGCGCAACTCCCGATGGAGTAACTCCCACGGATGATGTCACATTTTTCTTAGTTGGGAGTTATACTGTTATCAATCATCACTTATTATCATGAACAAATCACTCTCTATCATATTTGGCGGACTCGTTGTGTTTGTACTTGTTATTGCTGGTGTTGGCCTTACTCGCTTTAATTCGCCTGATGCCAAAGGCGGCTTGCCAGAGACAGGAGGCTCTGCTTTGATAACCTCCACGATAAATAACCCAAAGAACACTAGTTATATAGTGGAAGGAGAGACAATTACACTCACCAATGGCAAGTTTGAGCGTGAGGCTGCACCTGGTTCCGCTTCAAAAGAGAAGTTCATGCTGTTTGGAGAACCGACCTCTGTCGACCTCGACGGAGACGGCGACCTTGATGCAGTGAGCTATCTCACAAAGAATAGTGGCGGAAGCGGAACCTTCTTCTATGTGGTTGCGGCAATCAATTCGAATGGGGAATACAAGGGAACCAATGCGATGCTCCTCGGTGACCGCATTTCCCCTCAAAACATTACCGTCGAGAAGAATAATGCGGTTGCGAATTTCGCAGAACGTAAGGTTGGCGAGCCGTTCACGACACAGCCTTCAGTGGGGAAGAGTGTGTGGGTGCATTTCGATGCAAAGAGCGGAGAAATAGGCGAACTCGCGAAGGATTTCGAGGGCGAGGCAGATGCATCAACAATGACACTCACTATGAAAAAATGGAGCTGGATCAAGACTAATAATTCGGATGGAACAACTCTAGTTCCAAAGAAAGCAGACGTATTCACGCTTACTTTCGAGAAGGAAAGATTTTCAGTAACAACTGATTGTAATAGTGTCGGAGGTGAATACAGCATGAAAAACAATTCACTCACATTCGACAAGATGATGTCGACAATGATGTTCTGTGAAGGTTCACAAGAACAAGAGTTCTCGTCGATGCTTGGTAATGTTGAGAGCTACAGTTTTACCAGCATGGGTGAGCTCGTGCTTAAACTGAAGGATGGTAAGAGTAACGTGACATTTCGCTAGGAGAGAATTAAATTTCTAGCACCTTCGTAACTACTTCAACGAGCTCACCAGGGAGGGTATTCGATTTTATTAGATAGGTATGTGCGCCATGGGTGAGACCACTTGCAACTTCATTTTTTTCTCCAAAATTAGAAAAAATAATTACCGGTATGTTTTTTGTTGCTTCGTCTGCTTTTAGGCTGTCGAGTACATTAAGCCCAGACATGTCGGGGAGCATGAGGTCGAGTAATATCAAGTCAGGTTTCTCTGCCCCTGCAGTGGTAACTCCTTCTAACCCCGTATGCGCTGATGTGGCGGAAATGCCTGCGTCAGAGAATTTACCAACAATGAGGTTAAGGAGAAACGTATCGTCCTCAATACAAAGAATATTTTTCGTTTTTCCTACCATAGATAGTAGTGTAGCGCGCAATACGCTTTTCGTTAATCTTGTGGCATTTGGAGGTGATTATGGCTATGAACAGCAGGTGAGGTAATATTCTTCAACTTTCATTTGAAAGTGTTATAATCACGCTAGTGCCAAAGTAGGCAATCGTCGAAGTTTTGTTATTAGTACGTTAATTTATATATTTATGAATTGGAGATTTGTACTCCCGTTCGCCATAGTTGCAGTTGCAGTGCTCGCTGTCGCGGGAGTTGCAGCAATCAACATGTCGAACAATCAAATGGCTGCACCTCAGCCAGCCGTAGCGACAGCACCAGCGACTCCCTCTCAAGGCGATGTTGTCGCAACGAAGTCGCAGGCCGCTGCCGTTGTTTCTACGGGCGACCCCATATCAGACATCGTTGGTACTATTAATGCAGAAGGGGATGGTGATACGGCGATCATGGCGAGTGCGGGAGCCGACGCGGCTGCGGTCACAAGTAACAGCGCAGACTTATCAGCGTTAACGACAACATATGACCAAACAGCATTCTAAATATATCGCTGGCATACTGCTTTCGGGATTGTTGTTCCCATCACTCTCGTTTGCATTTGAGCGTGGTGAGATGTTACGCGCAAATGCCTCTGGCACAACGCGCCTTGAAGGATTACGCGCAAATGCCTCTGGCACTCCTCGTTCGACCGAGAATTTCTGCACTCGCCTCGATGGCAATATTGAAAAGCTTAATGCTAAAGTTGCTGAACGCGAAGGGAAACTTGGTGAGAAACGCATTGAGCGTGGTGGCAAACTTGATACACGTCAGGAAAATCGCGATACTACTCGTGGCGACCACCGCGACACATGGGATGCAAACCGAGCTGAGCTCTTTGCCAAGCTTGACGCACGAGCAACCACAAGCGAAGAAAAAGCAGCAGTCGCAACGTTCAAGGCTTCTATCGATGCCGCAGTTGCTGCGAGGCGTACGGCAGTAGATAAAGCAGTAGCAGATTTTCGCACTGCACTTGATAAGGCAATCCTTGACCGTCAAGCGGCAATCGACGCAGCACTTGCAACTTTTAAAGCTTCACGTGAAGCAGCAATTGCTACCGCAAAGTCTGATTGTACGGGAGGCAAGAACCCAGCAGAAGTCCGCACTGCATTCATTGCTGCAATGAAAGCGGCGCAGGATGCCCTCAAAACTTCAGTGAAGGCGCTCGAAGGAAGGAAGGATACCGTGACCCCACTCGCAGCAGCCCGTAAAGCTGATGTCGAGAAGGCTGTCGCTGGCTTCAAGGAAGCAGTCAAAAAAGCCAAAGATGCACTTAAGGCGTCTTGGGACCTCAAGGCAAACAAGTAACAGTTTGCACAGAGTGTAGCGTTACAAACACAAAACACCCATTATGGGTGTTTTGTGTTTGTAGTCAGGAAATAATTATTTTTTTCTATTCCACAGTTCAATCAGTCGTTGTTCACCAAGTGGACGGTCACCTTTCTGAATATGGAAGCTGTCTTTCAGTTCCTTCCAAACATTTTTGTCGAATGAAACATGGATAATGAACACAATTAACATTGCTATAATAGCGCCTGTACCAGCGATTGCCATATCTTTTTGCGCATCCCAGACATCTCCTTGAGAACCAAGGAATGCGAGCCCGAGTTCAGTTGGCACATTCGCAGCAGAGCGCCACTCGATAATCTCATAGACTGCCGAGAAACCAAAGGTAAGGTCAATGGGCAGGAAGTATGACCAGAATCCCTTTGCGTGGCCAAGTCGCATAAACACTTCGCGTATTGGATAGGCGAGCAATAGTCCAAACGAGCAATGTACCAGTCTGTCGTACATGTTGCGGTCCGAGCCAAACCAATCTTTAAGCGTGTCACCAAACGGAACGAGTGAATACGTGTAATGTGAACCAACCACATGGAGACACATGAAAATGGTTATCAGAGTATACGAAACGTTGGAGAGCTTGAAGTAGCGTCCAGAAATAATAATTATTGGAACCCAAAGGAATACCAAGTAGTTCTCGAGTAGCCAATCGTGCACATCATATGGGTGATATGCCGCCCAGCCCCAAAATGCGAGAAATACTGCAAACAAAAACAATTTATATTTCATATAGGTAATTGTTTCACTTTTGCCCGTACAGTGCACGACAGTTGTACCCAATGTGGTAAAATAGATTCATATGTATGAAGCAACCATCCCAGTGTTTATTAGGTCTCTTACCAATCTCTTAAAGATAATGGAAAAAGCAGAACGTCATGCAAAGAAACGCATGCAAAATCCTTCCGCTCTGCTCAAGAGGCGACTCTATGTCGATATGTTTAATTTCACTAAGCAAGTGCAGTACTCATATTTTATGGCACTTGATGCTGCAGGTAATCTTACTGGAGTACCTGCTCCCAAATTTGCCTATGATGAGAAAACTATGGCTGAACTCAAAAAGAGCCTCAAGTTGGTGGTGAAATATCTGAAGACTATAAAACAAGAAGACGTAAAAAAATATGAACGCAAATTAGTAAAAATGCGTATCCCAGTATTTTTTGACCCAAAGCAGACACTTATCCCAAAGGACTACGTGCATAACTTTGCTCTGCCGAATTTCTTTTTCCACTATGTCACTGCATATGACATCCTTCGCCACTCTGGAGTACCCATTGGCAAGAAAGACTACCTCGGAGCTTTTACACTGCCGAACTAAGCTCATTACCGAGAACTTAGCATCAGCAAACCCGCTCTTGGATAGAGCGGGTTTGCTATCCTATCCTACGAAACTAAAACACGTGACCGAGATGGTGCTCTGTGGTAATGAGAAGCTGCAAAAGTCGGTCGTGCGCATGCTCTTCGCACTCGCGCATACTGACCTCATTATGCCCCTCTCTACTACCTTCGTACTCACTACCTCCCGCCTCGTCCATCACGGTTTCCGAAGTGGTGATGTAGTCCATACGTATCAACATAACTGATAATAAACACAGCACTACGATGCACACTCAGTATGTGCCTTGTTGATGAAAAGAAGATGAACTCGTGACGTGGCTCAATTGAAAGCTCTCATCATGACTACAGCCAAGATAATAGTAGCTGGATTGGGAAATCGGACTCTACCGTGTTAGTATCGAATAACGTTGCAGTAGAAGACTAGAAGAGCATTTTGTTTTCAATTTGTCACACAATATATGATTTACACACAAAGGATGAAAGATGCGATTGTCTTTTCTATTAAAACCCACGAAATTCACCGCAAACAGAAGCGCAAAGGAAAGGATATTCCTTACATAACCCACCCGCTCACGGTTGGGATAATTCTTGCCCACGCAGGAGCAAGTGAGGATGTGATTATTGCTGGACTCCTGCACGACACTATCGAGGACAGTTCACCTGAAAAAAAGGTAACCAAAGCTATGATTCGTGAGCACTTCGGTGCGCATGTTGCTGAGTTAGTTGATAGTGTGACTGAGCAGGACCAGTCACGTTCATGGGGGGAAAGTAAGCAAGAAGCATTGGCACACATTCAGGTGCTTTCGCATGACGCACTCATGGTCAAGATGGGAGATACACTTTCAAACGTTTCTGAACTTATGGATGATCACTTCAGGGATGGTGACGCCACCTTCGACCGATTTCACGCTTCAAAATCTGACATGGTTGCAAACTATATGAGAGTGGTCGAAGCGCTCCTCCTCGCTTGGCCAGAGTCACCACTGAGAGATGACCTCACTCATATTCATAAAGCGCTAAGTCACGTTTAAGAATACCCTTTCTGCTACTTCATCAATTCGACGTAGTATTCAGCATTACCATAGAGAGTATATGTTCCATCGCTTAGTTTGTTTGCGTAGACCATCGTTGACGAGCCGATATGTTTTTCAAGCTCCCCAATACCTCCTTCCTCATTTCTTATGCTCCCAACTGTCTCCTCTGTCCATCCCCAAAGCACTGTCACGTGCTTGCTGTCTACAACAATGTAACACTCACCGTCTGAAAAACATCCCGTGTTCACTTCTTTGAGCTTGCCTGTAAACTTTTCTGGATCCTGAACTGGCGTCTGTTTTCCACTTGAGGTACCCATGCGACGTTCACTTGTCGAAAGGGCACTTTCGACAGCATCGAAATCGGTAGTGCTTGTATCTGAGGATGAGGTCATTGCATCAGCTGCTGCAGCGGCAAGACGAGCAGAGTGAATCGCCATGGCTTGCCTATTTTCAAAAGTTAATGCTCCCCATGCAACCATGAAGAAAGCGAGCGAAATGAGCATGCGATTATCGAGCATATAGAGATTGGTTAGTGATTACAATAATTATAACAAAATTTAACAAATGTATGATACATGGGTCATTATTTCATTATGGGAAAATATAAAACGGGGGAGCCTTTTTTGAGTTTTCTATCTTCCGAACCATCCCTTAATGCGAGAAACCAGGCCTTGTGGGGGGGCTTTGGCTTGTGGTGTGTGGCGCGGAGCTGCACTTGGACCGAGTTTTCGAGCAATCTCATCTTTTTCCTCACTTGAGAGCTGTAAACTTGGTTTGTTTTTTGGGGCGAGCGGCACGGTATCCTTACTCTCATCAATAATTTCAGCGAAGTCCTCATCATTGGGCGCAGAGACCTCTATCAGCTCTACGGCGCCATCCCGTTGTGCTTCTACCTTGCGCTGGCTTATATAGCTCTTATCGAGCTCTTCTTCGGTGTCTACTAAACGGAGCGCATTAGGGTCTTCCTTTGTTGCGAATTCGGGGTCTCCCTTGAGCCAAATCGGTGTTTCTACTTCAATGACTTCATCAGGAATTAATTCCCCAGACATCCGACGTTCATTTTCAATTGAGTAGGCAACTTCATCGTCACGCATGAGCTTGAGATCGCCTGCTCGATTAATTACATTCTCCTCAAGCACTGCTACTCCCGCGGCCTCACTATCAGCAGCATTTCGTGCCGCTTGCAACATTTCTAACTCATCGAGAGTACGAAGGTCTCCGGTGTCTAAAGCCGTCTTGCTGTGGATTTTTGCTACCCATTCTTTTTCAGCAGGAAGGGCATCGGGATTATGAATAATGCGGTTGAGCGCCGCTGTAACTTTTTCTTTGTATCCTTTTGCCAGTGCCTCTGGCGAGAGTCGTGCCGCTATGTCTTTCTCACTTTCGAGCATCGCATTGAGTTGACCTTCATTTTCTGCCGCTGTTTGTCGTGCAATAAGTAGCGCATCTTGAGTTTCAATTGCTGCGTTCTTCGCGTATACAATATCTGCTGTTTCCTCATCAGTGAGCACACGTAACTCTTCGGGTTTCGTAGCAAAATCAATGGGAGGCATTTCTCCTGGTCCCTCTCTCCAGAATCGTTTGTATTTCATGTGATTAGCATAATACACTTACTCGTTTAGTCAATTGTCCTCTGCTATACTATTTCAATGGAAAAAGACCGGATCAACTTACATGATGAACTTCATCCCGACAGCAATAATACCGGTAAAAAATTAAATTGGCTCCGCGCAGCGGTGCTTGGCGCAAACGACGGTATCGTTTCAACTGCTTCGATTATTGTTGGAGTTGCGGCCGCGTCAAATTCTTCGAGTTTTATTCTCACTGCTGGTGTGGCAGGACTTTCTGCAGGTGCGCTGTCGATGGCAGTTGGGGAATATGTATCGGTCTCTACTCAGCGTGATACTGAGCAAGCGCTACTTGAGAAAGAGCGTTACGAACTCTTGCATCAGCCCGAGCACGAGCTCGAGGAGTTGGTGTCGCTCTATCATGCAAAGGGACTCAAACCCGAAACCGCACGCGTAGTAGCACTTGAGCTCACTGCACATGATGCTTTCGCAGCGCATGCAGATGCTGAGCTCAACACTGACCCGAATAATCTCACTAATCCGGTCTCGGCAGCGTTCGCATCCGCGGTGTCATTCACTGTTGGTGGGCTCATTCCTCTTTTTGCGATTATTCTTCCTCCTGATTATTTACGCATCACGGTTTGTTTTGCTTCCGTCCTCTTCGCACTGATTATTACTGGAATGCTGTCAGCAAAACTTGGTGGTGCAAATAAGCGTCGTGCAACAATTCGCGTCGTTGTCGGTGGAATTATTGCTATGCTAGTGACCTTTGGTGTCGGGACATTATTTGGGGTCTCTGGCGTTTAATATAAAAACGAAGAGCCAACTGCATGGAAGCAGGTGGCCCTTGGAAATGCTCAGTGCAAAGAAAAGCAGCGCTGACTGATGGCCCTTCCAATCTTATACGGATCGTGGTGCCAGTATTCGTGGTGGTTGAGGAGTGGAGCAGTGTGAATCGGAGTGCTCACCCCCTTCACACCTTCCATTGTCGGGAAGATTGGGTGCTTCGCTTCCTTGGCATAGTCCGCCAGCACTTCTGTTGGGAACTCCTCGTCGTTGGCGAGGATGAGGTCGAGTGCACCCTCGCCGAGTGCGCTGTTGATGTCGGCGACCAGGTCGCGCATCTGGTAATCCGGCGTCTCACTCGGCTTGGTCATCAGGTTTGGTACGTATACCACCATCGCTTTGGTCTCCTGTATTGCCAGCGGAATACCCGGAACCAGAAGGTTCGGGATGATGGAAGTGAAGTGGTCACCGGGGCCGATGATGACGATGTCGGCATCACGAATTGCCTTTTCTGCTTTCGGGTTAACGATAGCTCTTGGGCTGAGCCATACCTTTGTGATGCGACTCGAGTTCTGGTCGCCTGAGACATCAATGCGGGTCTCGCCTTCGACGATTGAGCCGTCTTCACGACGTGCCCATAGGGTCTGCTTGCCAAGCGTCACTGGAATGACGCTACCTTTCGCGCCAATCATTCGGCAGTAACTTGCGATTGCCTGCTCGATGCAGCGATAACGCTGGAACAGTGTGAGGAGCACAAGGTTGCCAAAGGTGTGTGGTGCGAGACACCCCGTTTCGTAGCGGTACTCGGCGAGGCTAAGTAGCTCACTGGCTTCGTTGCCGTCGACGAGTGCTCCGCAGACGCGACGCAAGTCGCCGACTGGACCGATTCCATACGAGTCGGAAAGGATGCCCGACGAGCCACCATTGTCTGCCGTGGAAATCACCGCGGTGATGTCGGCGTCGAGATATGCGCGAACACCGATGATGACGTTGCTGATGCCCTTGGCTCCGCCGATGACGACGACTTGCTTGGAAGTGTGGGAATGAGTCATGACTGCTCTCTTTTGCTTTTTCGGTTGTTGATGAGAAGGACTACGTTTCAGGGTATTTCTATCACACAAGTATTAAATCTGTCAATAATTCCGAAATACGATAAATAGGTACTCCTGCAAGGTTGTACTTTCTAGCCTTTACTAGTTTTAGGAATTTTCGTCTAAAAAGCGCACGTCATCAATCCATATATAGTCTCCCTCTTGAGTTACACTGACGTTCTCGATATCAATAGTACCAACTATAGTATCGCTTGCCCCAAGCTCTCTGAGGGGAATGATTGCCTTATTCCAGTTTTGCATGAGGAGTTTTCCATTTCCCGAATAGGTCATGATATCGCGTGTTCCGAGTTTGTTCCCGTCAATATCATAAAGGGTCACGACAAGCTGTTGCCATTGGTAGTCTGTCGTTCCAGCGAATACCTTGAGGTGAAGGTTCACAAAGTTTTTTGTTGCAATTCCTCCCTCACGTTCAAATGAGATTGAGCCATCTTGCTTTGTAAAATGCATCTTGATCGCCTTTCCCGTTACACTCTGGTTCTCATCCTCTGGTAAGTCGATAATTGCTCCTCTGCGGACAACCGTTTTCCATCCAGACTGGAGGCCACCAAAATACACATTGGGGTTTACTGTTGCAGCACTTCGTATTTTTGGTATCACCGTAGTCTCCGTTGGTATTGGAGTAATTTCGGGTGTCGGTACTATAGCTGGAGGAACTACTTTTTCCTTGTCACGAATTTCTTCTAGTCGAGATCGTTCGACTATTTTTGAAAAATTTATTTCAGAGACAAACACGACCTGCGGACGGTCACTCTCGAGTGTGATTTGAGTCAATCGTGTACTTGTTCCCAGCACATCTTCGAGTGGAATTCTGTATATTTTACCAGTCTCATTTACTGCATAAGGATAGAGTGGAACTCCCCCGAGCTTCCTGTTGTCGTTATAGGCAGTAACAAAAAGGGTATGTGGGTCGAGTGATGTCGAAGTAAGAACAATTTCCAGTGAGCGGTATGTTGTGGGGCTGTAACCACTTGAATAAAGTGAGAGTGCTTCCCATGCACTGTGAAAGAATACGCCGAGGCTCTCTGTCTTTCGTTGGTATGCGATACTCGCTCCCCAAGAGTTGCTTGCCCAACTATCACCCAAGAGTCCTGAGCGGAGTAGTGATGAAGAAACCGCTTTTTTCACAACTTGTGTTGTTATAGGCTTCGTCTCAACAGATACTCCGGGAGTGGAGGTTGCTATCTCTGTACTTGAACTTGTTACTAAGGAGATAAATTCAGATTCGGGGGAGTTCGTAGCGTAGTCGGGCACCATGAGAGGTGTAAAATTTGGTGTGACTGCTGCCTCTACTGCAGTAACTTCTTTGGGTACTGGTGCAAAAAAATGCACAGAAATATAGCCGAGGGAAAGGATTACCCCAATAGGAAAGAGAATCATGATGGCCTTTGCAACCATAGTAGAAGTGATACTGCCATAGATATGCCAAAAAGCAAGAGTAAGTATTTTTGATTGTGTCAAAAGAAGAAACATGTATAGTTGGAAGTGTTTGCAAAATTAGCAGGTTGAAAAGTGTAGAAGTGTGCAATTGGGCGTTCATTACTATGGATACTTATCTCTTCTATTATTAAGTCTTATATGAATAAAAAAACTGTTGTTATTGGCATAGGGGTCATTTTTTCGGTTCTCATCGCAATTTTTCTTGTTCCAGTTGGACCACTTCGCGATGCGAGAGATTATCTTGCTGCCGCTATAGGGAAGCAGCCAGGAGCTTTTTCAATGACTGCGCTTACTGTTGTCTGCGTTGATAATCTTCCATTGGTAAGCGCGACGTGGACTCCCTCAGATACTGCTACTGCATATGACCTTGAGAGAAAATATCCATGGGGCGTATGGGATGTAACCGGTGAGACAAAAGCACTAACTTTAAATGATGCAACATGGCGAGCTGGCTACGGCACTGGCGCATATACATACCGTGTTCGCGCCCTTACTTACATCAGTAGTCGTCTCAGCAACGAACTCACTGTAGATATTGTGCCTTGTTCTCAACCAGTTGCTACCTCAACTCCTCCAGTAGCTACGACGACGACCCCCACACCAGCACCCACACCAACTCCAACCCCTACTCCTACACCAACACCAACACCTACCCCAACACCAACACCTACCCCTACCCCAACACCCACTCCTACTCCAACCCCAACTCCCACACCCACTCCCGCACCAACCCCTGCTCCTACTCCAACTCCTACACCTACACCTACACCTACTCCCACACCTGCTCCCGCTCCAGTTGTGACGGGTAATCTCATTCAAAATTCGTCCTTTGAGGTTGATGCCAATGGCGATAACTTCCCCGACACGTGGTCAAAGGGAGGATGGGGAACAAGTAATCGTCTGTTCTATTACCCTGTGCAAGGAAATGATGGACCTCGCGCCGCAAGTATTTCGGTGAGTGGCTTTGTGAGTGGTGATGCAAAATGGATTTCCAATAAGGTTTCTGTCACAGCAGGGAAGAGCTATCGATTTTCTGACCAGTACCTCTCTACGGGAAGTTCTCAAGTAGTTATTGCATACACCAACACTAGTGGAGCGGTGACCTATACTCTTCTCGCGAACTTACCGTCCACGCTTGGAGCATGGAAATCATACTCGGGAACGTTCACTGTACCGAGCAGTGTTGTGTCGCTGAATATTTATCACCTTATTAATAGCAATGGCATGCTCACCCTCGATGGCTTGAGTTTGGTTGACGTGACTACTCCCACACCCACTCCCGCACCAACCCCTGCTCCTACTCCAACCCCAACACCTACACCTACACCCACTCCAACTCCCGCGCCTGCTACGACAGGGAAAATTCCTTCATGGGTGAAGTGGGGTGTTTACGTCGGTTGGCAAGATGCGGCGATGTCTAATTTTGAGGCGCTGGTAGGGAAGCAACCAAGCATGGAAATGGTCTTTGCTCATTGGGGCAATGATACGTTCCCGACTTGGTATGCACCGCGCATCAAAGACAAGGGGAGAACGATGGTGCTATTTTGGGAAGCACTCGACTATAACCGCGATTATTTCAGCCAGCCCGAGTATTCGTTTGACTCTGTCCTCGCAGGCAAGCAAGACGCGTATTTCACTAAGTTCGCTGCTGACGCAAAGCTCTACGGTGGAGAGGTCATCATCATTCCTTATTCTGAATTTAATGGCGACTGGTTTCCATGGGGAGGAACGATGGGCAACAATACTCCAGCAAAATACAAAGCAGCGTACCAATACCTCCGCAAGTTCTTTGTTGGCATACCAAATGTTAAATTCGGTTGGGCAATCAACGCAGACTCTGTGCCTGATACCGCAGCAAATCAGCCAGAACTTTTCTACCCCGGTGATGCGTATGTCGATATCGTTGGCGTTGATGGATTCAATAGTGGTGTTCCAACGTGGATGACGTTTGATCAGGTATTCAACGACCCGATTACTCGCCTCAAGGTGTATAACAAGCCGATATATATCTTCTCAGTGGGTAGCCAAGAAGATTCCCGTAAGGCGGCATGGATAACTGATGGATTTGGCACCCAGCTCGCAAAGTATCCTGAGGTCAAAGCAGTATTGTGGTTTAATGAGAATAAGAAGTACAACTGGCTTGTGAATTCGAGTGCCGCCTCACTCGCAGCGTTCAAATCAGTACTTCCCTAACATTCTGTATTTCAGTGCAAAAAGAACCCCGTTTATCTGGGGTTTTTTGCACACATGCGTTGAAATTTGCCATATTCAATAGATTGTTGACTAATTTCATAATATGGTGTATATATATGACACGCTAGTTACTTGAGGAATCTGGTTTTAGCATTTCGACGATATATGAAAATATCGATTTTAATCCCATGTCACAATGAAGAAAAATCAAT
>JAYSWT010000184.1:0-1517 GCA_043717905.1 bacterium
GGAACAGGGGGTAAACGCTGATTGGGATTCGGACCGTCACGAGTTGTCTTACGAACGATAGCACACATGTTGTGGATTTCAGAATCCGTCATACCCTTCAATGCATCGAGGGTGTTGACACCTTGTTCGACAATCGCCTCGACTTTGATGTCCTCGTAGCCAATGCTTTCGAGGTACTCAGCAAACTGCTGCTCCATCTCATCGTTGTAGTTAGCTGCCATGGTTCAATCTTTTCTTTCTTTCTCTGTATTTTCACTGTCAACTTTAGACACTCGAATTTGCTAATTCAAGAATGTGATGCTGGTATCTTCTTACCGGTTTGCCTGTCTCGCGCTAGAATAGAATTGCTTGCGCGCTAAAGAAAACCAGTCGCTAACTAAGCAAACTGTTTTCTAGGGATCATAGTATCATATATGCGTTTTGGATACTTAGTCATTCGACAGTATTTGTGCCTAAGCACACTGTGACTTTTATTCGGGCTTATTCCGTGCACACAATAAAGTGAGCACGTCGTCATCGCATAAAAGCGGACGAGTCACTCGACAACCGAGTGAGCGATGATGTATCCACCATCGCAAGGTGCCACCGTGTGTGTTCAATGAACATACACAGGTATCGAAACTGGTCAACAGCGTTGTCAGCTGGATCATGTTTGTAGAATCGATGGACGCAATACAGCTGTCCCAGCTATGGCAATCGACCAAACATATTCGGCGATTCGATATTTCGATACCTTCTCAGGCACTTTATTTCACTACCTTCGCAGGCATAAACGCATGATACCAATGGTACGAACACGGGTACGCTCAGAGAGCGCTACTGGGTCTGATAAACTGTAAAAGCACTGCGTGAGTGGCCTCGTAACGGCTACTCCTACGGCAAACCAGTGCAATCAACGATAACAATCAAACATAAGATATTCAAAAGTATGATTATGTTACGCTAAGCTATAAAGGAGCACATGCACCAAAATTGGCCCAGATACACAATCGCCAAACAGATTTGTGGCAATTTCGTTGCGGTGTCACTTCGCCTTCATTCTTCGGCGATTCAATTTTCTACTGCAAATGGGTTGCCTTTGGTGTCAAGTCTACCAACGACAGCGACACTTTCAAGTTTCCAGCAACGGTCAATGATCCTTCCGTGCTAGCATCTTGTATCGACGCATTAAATAACGTGCAATCAAACTGTGCGTTTAATTTTGGTAACAAACAAGATATTTGGGATGACACAGAAAATCACGGGAACAGCTCGGAACGCTTCTTCCCAAAACTCCTTTTCGAAGTTAACAACAAAAACGCTTTTACGCAAACCATGAGAGTATTTAACCCAGACTAACCTTCACCAACAGTCATGGATGACGCCACTGACAACACTATTTTCAGAAATAGTTTCGGCATCCCTTTCACCAACGCGATCAGCACGAACTGTGTTCGTCCGATTACGGCAACGGAGATTTTAAAACGCATTCGTTCCCAAGATACCTAACTACCGCCCTCCATGAGCATGGTTTGACA
>JAYSWT010000185.1:0-1516 GCA_043717905.1 bacterium
AACTGCTTAAACGCAGGACATTCTGCCAAGAGCTGTCCGAGACAGCAGTTATGCAAGGCTTCTGGGTGCAAGATCAAGCACAATTATTGGCTTCATGCAGCCCAAGAAGAGCCATCAATTCAAAAGCCAACTTTTACGCAGAAGACACAGAGAACTGGGGAAACTCTGATGTCAAGTGGAAAAATCTCCTCGAATTGCAAGAGCACCTTTATTGGACTGCGGACGGTGCCAGTGACTTTGGAGAACGACGGAAAGAAAATTGTTGTCAATGCCTAGCTGGATGATGCCAGCAGCATGAGCTACGTGAGTCAGAAAGTGGCAAGAACGTTAGGTCTCGAGGGTTGTGCCGACACAATTTTCATTGAGGTCATTGGCGGCCGCGAAGAGAAAATGGAAGGAAGCAAAGTTAAAATGCTTCTCCAAACCCAGGATGGGCGGACGAAAACGGATTTCGAATGCCTAAGGAGGTTCTTGCCGAGTCGAAGGAATCGGCCAAGGAGGAACAAGATCCAGCTGCATGCCGAGGATTTCAAAGCATCGGAGGAAGGACAGCCAAGAGACGCTGAGGATTGCTCAAATCACGAAAAACAACCAGGATCAAAAAGCCAATGTCAATGAAGAAGATCAAAGAGACAGGAGTCAATGTAGCTGATGCAGGAGTAAAAGCACAGAAGAGAGTTTCACGAAGGAGCACGTTTACGGATCTATTCCGTGTTTTTTGTGCGCTGGCATTTTTTGTGCTAGCGCTCCTTGCGTGTGAAAGAGCTGTCTCACTTGTTCCTTTTGTGGGTAGCAATCTTGAGTGGTGCGAGAGACATTTTAATTGCTCACAGAGCGAAGAAGGTATTGGAACGCGTTGGATTGACAGAGTGCCTGCGGTGAGCCGCTCTAGAGGCAAGTTTTGGCAAACTAGCCGTGAGTTTTTAAAGAAAAACTCAGGGAGATTGAAAAGACATTTTTTGGTCGAGAAGAATGATCCAACTGAGAAGACTGAAGAAACAGTGCCTCAGTTTGATGAAATTAATCCTAAAGAGAGAACAAATCATGGTGGGGAGCTTGCGGTCGATGATTCGACTCACTCCGCCACAGGTGTTTGACAAGGTTGCGTCTTCCAGCTGGAGATAATGTCTCAGCGGTAGAAAATCTGTTCTAGGACAGTTTTGTTAAAATTATATTTAGATTTGTATGTGTTTTGTGTTCTTGAAACTTTATTTTTTTTGTTTATTGTTGGCCATGTTTGGACAAGGTGGGGAGTATGTTTGATTGTGATGGAAGTATTGAGAAAGCTCTACTTTATATGTCTTCTTTTAGCGCAAATATCATTGTTGAATGTTCACCAATCGCCTATCTAATTCTCCTTGAGACACTTGAGCCCAGATTAAAATCACATTAATTTCAAAATGAGGTCGAACATCGATAATTTTAGTCTACGATATCTGACTCGCAAGCGACATTCAATTTAAAACCGGGCATGAACCACAAGATAAGTAATCCGGCATCACATATATGAATAAAA
>JAYSWT010000186.1:0-1515 GCA_043717905.1 bacterium
AGGCGTTCGCAAAATGTATTTCTCACCCTCATGTTTGTCGGTTTCGTGGCGGCTATTCTTCTCCCCGTATTTGGACTCGTAAAGGTATCGTTCTTCCCAGGAGGAGACCAAGATTTCGTCTATATACAAATCGAGAAAACTCAAGGCACAGTGCTTTCGGTCACTGATCTCGCAACCCGTGAAGTGGAGGAGATGCTCTACGGCAATCCCTACATTGAATCTTTTGTTACGACGGTTGGAGAGAGCTCAGCCTTTAGCGACACTGGCCCTGGTTCGGGTTCAAAACTTGCAAACATTACGGTGATACTTAAAAAAGATCGAGATAAAACTTCAATTGACATCTCTGAGGATTTGCGCAAGCAATTTGCTCCGATAACTAGCGCAGACGTCCGCGTGAAGCAAGCCTCGAATGGTCCCCCGTCGGGTGCTCCTCTTGTGATAAAATTTATCGGAGATGACCTAACGAAGCTCGGAATTGCAGTTGATGATGCTGAAAAAACTCTCAAGTCTATCCCTGGCACCCTCGATGTGCAGACATCGCTTCGAGATGACGGGACGCAGTTTGAGATTACAATTGACCGAGACAGAGCAGCTCAAGTAGGTCTCTCTGCTGCAGCGGTTGCGCAAACACTACGCACAGGCGTGTCCGGAAACATCGCGACAACCATTAAGAAAGACCAAAAGGATATTGATGTAGTAGTAAAACTCAATCTTAACCCTAACTTTGTAAACCCAGAGGATACGATTAAAACAACCATCGACAGTATTCGTCAGATACCTATTGCAACGCCAGCAGGAATGGTCTTGATGGGCTCCTTGATTAATACCAGTGTCAGTGAAAGCCGCGCGGCAATCAGTCATGAAAACCGAAAACGTATCGTTTCAGTATCAGCGCAAATTACATCTGATATGACCGCAGTCGAAGTAACGAATGCATTCAAGAAAGCGGCAGTAGGTGTCACAATGCCAGATGGGGTTACTGTTTCATACGGTGGTGAGAATGAAGACGTCAATAAGAGTTTCAAGGAAATGGGTCTAGCCCTCTTGGCAGGAATGATACTCGCATTCGCTATACTTGTGCTTGAATTTAATTCACTGCGTTTCCCACTTTACCTCATTCTCATTATTCCCCTTTCACTGATTGGAGTATTTCTTGGACTAGCAATTACTGGCCAAGCACTATCATTCTCTTCGATGCTCGGAGTTATTGCGCTCGCGGGTGTGATTATTAATCACGCGATTATTCTCCTCGACTCAATACTGAGAATCCTTCGCAACCCTGAAAACAAGAATACGCTCCGCAATTCTATTGTTGAAGCTTCAGCAGTACGACTCCGTCCAATAGTCCTCACCACAATCACAACCGTGATAGGTATGATTCCGCTTACGACCGCATCACCACTTTGGGGACCACTCGCATTCGCCATCATGTTTGGTCTTACCTTTGCGATGATATTGACCTTGGTCTTTGTTCCAGTATTCTTCTACCGTTGGCCTGGAGAGTTTCGCTCAATG
>JAYSWT010000187.1:0-1509 GCA_043717905.1 bacterium
AAAAACACTTAACGCCTTTCCGCACTTACTCTTGCCGACATGGAAGAGCTTAATAATAAATTTCAAGCCGCCTTAATACGTCGCTTTGAGTCTTTCTGTGACGCGCTTGCCCGAGGATCCTTCCCCCTTCACTCAGGGGTACGAAGAGCAGCTACAGCGCCGGAGCTTCCTACCGTAAGTTGCAATTATCCGACTACGCAAAGTTTGGTGGAAGGCGCGGTCCCCTTGTCGATCCCTTCCACCAAAATGGTACCAAGAGTGGGGTTAACCACGACCTCGCTCCATGAATTCAAAATGGCCGACCAAGATGTTGAACCTCTCTCTACGACACTCTATCCGGCCTCCGGGTACATCAAGTCACCGGTGCTGGAGCTCGACGTCGACGATTTCGTTTTGACAGAGTGCAGCAGACCGATTACCTACCACTACGACACTTACCATGCCGACACTATCTGGGGGCGACAGTCCCCAACTCCGAACGAGGAGAGGGCAGCCCCACTCACCGTGGTAATTACATCTCTTCTTGACCATCCTTGCCTCGTTCATGAAGACAACGAGTGCCTAAGTAACACGCCTGCCACCTGCAAACCCTTTAATTCTGTGTACAACACTGAGAGCTCGCACAGCAATCGGGCGACGACATCAATGCACCGGGACAGACCTGCTCCGCGTACCACCGTACGGTTTCCTCCCAATCTGACACTCACCACTCCGGTCCACGAATACTCACCAAGACCGACGTTAAGGCGAGAAACACAGGCTAGACCGTTCTTTATTTATATTAAATTCACCGGCTTAAACTCCAAAAAAAGGGGGGATATGATTTTAAAATACCATTTTCATTACGAGGACCGCCCTACCTTCGGTGACTTAAAGACATTTGCAACCTTTAATGAAGCTACCTGTTCGATTGTGGAATGTATTGATGCAGACATAATGTCCCAATATGAACACTGACAGAACATATTTATTTCAATAATCGAACAATAATCATGATTTATGTAATTTCTTCCAACGTTGATTCACTTACACGTGATTCACTTAATCTTCTCAGAAATAACTTGCTCTTTTTACCGCACAATGATAATATATATCAGGATTTATCAAAATAAATAACGTTTTGCATCTAAATTTAAACTGAGAAAAGTGTTGACAAAATCCAGCGATGTAGAGCTGACAACATTTACAAAGAGATGATAATTAGCTAGAAGTGTTGTTCATATAATTACTGCCATAAATGTTCGAAAACAATTCCATTTGCATAATTTTTCACAGAGTTATCAGAGGTAGATAGTGTGCAATAATTTATCGATCGAGGTAGCGTTGGAATTAATATCACAGCGAATGTAGAACGTGTGTGTTATAAATCAGTCGATGATGTGGAAGAGCGTACACTGATGTGATAGATGTTAATAGATTGTTTGTGTTTATGTGTGTTAACCGAACTGCCTGCATGCAGTCGGTGTTTGAGCGTGTGACATGTGCCTGCATGCACTGTCACTGTTTAGA
>JAYSWT010000188.1:0-1509 GCA_043717905.1 bacterium
TCACATGAGGACTGCGACGAATGGTTACCATTCGTAGAACTCGTTGAAGAACAAACGGTCCAAGCAACAGTGTGCAGTTGGAAAGAGGAGGGAAAAAAAACCTTCGAAAACCAAAGGAAAAAAGTAGAACATTGCAAGGCAATGCAACCGTGTGGAACGGAGAAGAAGAAAACATTGCGAGGCAACGCAACCGTGTCGAACGGCGAAGAAGACAACAGTGCAAAGCAGTGCAACCGTGTGAAAAGTAGAACATTGCAAGGCAATGTAAATGTGTAGAACTGTGCACCAACAAGGCACTTTGCAGTGAGGCACGAAAGCACAAACAGGTGTGACTTTATCGAGCTATCGTGAATAGCCGACATGCGAAGTACGCAGCAGTCTGCAAAGCAGGAAAGATTGTGTGATTTGCTTTGTCAATATAGTTTGAAAGAAATTGATGACAAAGGAATGATCATGTGATGCAATCACTTGCAAATATAATTTGCAATGAACCTTCGAGAAAGGCTGCTGAAAGAGAGTATGGAAACCAGGCTCGAGAGACTCAGAGCTTCGGGTCAAGGCAACGTATTGTCATTGCCAAAGCAAATGAACTCAAGAGAGTTGACATCGAGTTGATGTATAATCAAATAAGCGCGGAAAGCAAACATGCGATGAAGCGAAAAGTAGAGTTTCGAAGAACCAAAGAAGTTGATTACGACTTCAGCTCAGAGAGCAAATCGATTAGTGAAAGCGAAACGTAAAGTCTCGAAGAACCAAAGAAGTTGATTCAGACTTGAGCTCAAGGAGCAAGTTGATAAGTGAAAGCGGTTGTTTACCGTCACATTTGCAAAAGCAATTTGTATTGTTAGTACATTGCGCAACTTCAAACCATCGTTTCAATGCGCGTCCAACTCTCTTGAGTTCATTTGCTTTGACAACAACAATACGTTGCTTTGACCTGAAGCTCTGAGTCTCTTGAGCCTGGTTTCCAAACGCTCTTTCAGCAGCCTTTCTCGAAGGTTCATTGCAAATTCATTCCTTTGTCATCAATTTCTTTCAAACGACATCAACGAAACGAATCACACAATCTTTCCTGCTTTGCAGATTGCTGCGTACTTCGCATGTTGGCTATTCACGATAGTTCGATAAAGTCACACCTGTTTGTGATTTCGTGCTTCACTGCAACGTCCGCAATCTCCAAAACGGATTATTCGACAACGACTTCATCTTCTTTGCCGTTCTACACGGTTGCGTTGCCTCGCAATGTTTTCTTCTTCTCCGGGGGGAAAAGGTACTAAATAGAATTTTTAAGGTTCTATAACGTGCCACAGGATCAGTCCTTGCAGGGAAACTGTCGTGATAACGCTAGCGTATTCCTCGAGAGAAATAGACTAATGGTAGAAAGGGGGGTGGATACAGATTTCGTGGGCCGCGTGCCCAAAGCCGTCTCCCGAAGGCTTTTGAAAATGGGAAGGACTAAAGAGAATAAGTCACCTCAAGAGAAAGCCAGAGGCTTTCCTTGGTAGTGAC
>JAYSWT010000189.1:0-1508 GCA_043717905.1 bacterium
TCGTCGTCGTCATCATTGTCCTCCTTGTAGTAGCTGTTGTCGCCGCGATTGTTTTTGGCTTCCGCGTGAGTAACACAACGGTTGCGTACAGGTGATACCATATACTCGGCAACAATCTGTTGAACATCTTGCTCCGAAGGTACAGGAGATGCAGCTCTTCGGCCTTTCCTCGTTATCGGCAATACCGCAGGACTTGTGCTTTTCTGACCTCTCACGCTACCTGCGATGCGCTCAGGCATCGATGCAGAACGAGTGTTCTTAGGAACAACTTCAACTTCCGTGAAATGCATCTTCGGTGCTGTATGTGCTATCTGGACTTGATGCTCTAACGACTGCAACCGAGCTTCGATCAACTGCACTTGTTGCTCCACTTTCTCTGCAAAGATAACATACTAACAAAAACAAGAGACATGTAAGGCAACAAATTGCACAGTCGAAGACACTATATCAATAGCTATGCTTACCTTTTGAAGAGTCTTGACATGCAACTTGTCGAATCGTAATTCCGCATGCATCATCTGCAAATACAAACGTAATGTGTTAGTAACCGAAAAAAATAAAAGTTGTTCTTCGGTGTTCACTAACATACTTACTCTTGCGTCGAACGTTTCCGGGGTGGCAACTGTTTTGTTGTCATCGATCACGATAATGTTATCTGTAGAAGCATGCTTCGTGTGGACAACAGCACTAGACTTTGCCTTTTTGGGTGCAGTTGACGTTGTTGGGGCAATCTTGCGTTTGCTTGTTGTTGGCTGCTCGGGAGGACGCTGCTCAGTAGGACGCTGCACGGTTGACGTTGTTGGAGCAATCTTGCGTTTGCTTGTTGTTGGCCGGAATCGTTTGTCGACATAATTCCCAATACCTTCGACACTGACTGATGCAAGCCACTTAGACAACAATGTATATCCGAAAGAATCTTGGAATAGAAGAAACAGTTCTTTCTCCTCCTTTTTTTTGCTGAAGAAAGCAGCGAACACTTCTTTGCGGTAATGATTGAAGACTTTTTCCATGGTAGGTTTCTTGCTGTTATGAAGTTCTGCCATCTTGGTTTTGATGGCATCTTCTTGTCTCGCAAAGTACAATCCAATCATCTGAAAAAAAACGAGAACGCTGATATACTGCAAACAACGAGCCCATGTCACCTGATTGTCTTTGGTGATGAACTTAATAAAGATATTTTGAAATGCTTTCGGATTCCTAACAGACTTGGCAAAGGCGGCACAACCATAAATGACCTGCAAATATAATAGAGTGAGTGCAGTTTATATAGGACATGTCAATGCACAACCCTGGTGCTACTACTTACTTTGTTTCGCGCAAACCCGAACAACAATGCTCCGATAGCATTGCTCGTCTGACCAAAATATTCGGAGTCGAAAATGGATCTCATTAATGGTATCATGTCGGTCTCTTCTTCTCCAGAAGTATTGTGCAATCCGGCTAGCATAAAAGACAACAACACAATGAACGCCTTCCATTCTAACTTCGTATCGTCCTTGTCAAAAACG
>JAYSWT010000190.1:0-1507 GCA_043717905.1 bacterium
ATATGCGTTGGCAACAGAAGAACAGGGTCGCAAAACTCTACACGGTCATTTTCTACTCTTCGTGAAGGACTGGAAACAGGTTCTGAATGTGTTACAAAAACCGAAACATCTAGATGTCTGTGTCGATCAGGCAACTATATCAACTTACCAGAAGGCCCTCTCTCAGGGGAAGACTTTCTACAGTAATGCATCCAGTGCGCGTCTGTTCGGGGATTTTGAACAAGGTAAACCTCTGGATACTGTTCCGGTTTTCTTCCATCAACACTGCCGTAACAAGCGTCCATTGCGAAACACATTCATGCGCTATGAAGTGCTGCCAGTCCCTGATCAAACTATTCTGGAAATGCGACATTATGAGTTGTGCCATGTGCATGGGGGATTGGTAGCCACCTGCGCAAAAACCAGTTGCGGTCAACCCTTTTACATTGATAATATCATTGCCAAGGCACTGCAAACACATTTCAGCACTCCGGATGTGGTGTTTCCTTTCCCAGACGCCACCAAACGGTTGGATCGAATTGTGTACGAAATGCAGAAAGATTTCAAGTGGTGGAATGAAGATGGCGACGAAACAACCCGCGCTCGCCGCTACTTTGCTAGCAATGCATTGGTTAATGTACACCTCACGAAACACACAAGGCGATGTTTTAAGAAAGGAACACTGTGCTATGCAAATCTTCCGGATGCTGTTTCAAACGATATACAAATACAATACAGTTCCGAGTGTGATATCTGGTCTGACTGGACAGGCAGAAAGGAAACGCGGTACATGTTTTCTTTCAAACCACAACGAAAGCAAGAGGATGCTTTTACCAATACTCATAACTCAACACTAACATGCCTGCTTGGTTGCAACACGAATGTTCTGGTAGGAATGAATGGTAAATCAGTCTTTTACGTGACTAGTTATAACGCCAAGTCCCAGCAAAAGGAAGAAAACCTTGCATACGAACACCTTGCCAACATCATGATCAAGATCATCAGAAAACAGGTAAGAAAGCAATTCAACATTACCTGAAAATTGCATTTTTCGAACTAAATTCATGCATTTTTATTTCGCTCTAATCATAGGAGGACGACACGGAGAGCACGGATAGCTCTGCTGAACCTCTTCCAGTACATCAGTTAGGTTTCCGGAGACTTTTGGCTGGTATATATGCCCATACGGGAAAACATATAATTGCTGCGCCGATGGCTCACTATATGGCAATGCAAGGTTCTCGTTTTTCCTATTCCCATGATACCTGTCATTTTCCAATTTACGGAATTGATCACTTATTGCGACACCAAGACATGGTGATGAGTTTTCGTGAGGTGAAAGGAACGTTAATTCCGTTTCACAAAGCGATGCACTACTCGTATCGACCACCGGAGATGGAGGGAATGTGCTCTTATGAATTTTTCCAAACGGTTGAGATAGTGTCTAGGACTCAAGCATCGAAGATCACCGACGAGCCCTTCGAAATGCAAGACGAACACCCTTGTCAAGCGATTATGGTGGCGGTTT
>JAYSWT010000020.1:0-6050 GCA_043717905.1 bacterium
TGCATGAAGCCAGCCCGCCCCCCAAAAGGGGCGGGTTTTTCTTGACAGATTTTTCATATCACATACATTGAATATATGAATCGCACACAAATCAGTCGCAGCCTCATTTTGAGCCTCGCACTCCTCCTTCTTAGGTCCTCCTTGAAGGCTGATTTGTGTTGATGAATTACACTCCATTCCCCACCACAAACCAGTCTTGAAGGAGACTGGTTTGTTCTTTCCACAAACGATGAGGTGTGAGATGGATATAGCAGACATAACTGCATGCGAGGCAATTACCGCTGAGCTGCGTGCGCTTTCTCTCCTATGGGAAGCGAAAGTACCAAAACGCAAACGCAAAGGGTTTCGACCTGTCAGTATCGAATCTTCCGGAAAACTGGTTTTTCTTCGCCTCGAGCGTAATAAGCCGGGGCGAACGAAGCTCATTCCCAAGGCGGTGCTGACGAGCAGTGTGAATCCGCGCGCAGACACAGTTCGTGAATTCTTCTTTCGGGAAAAGCAGGCGACATATCTGCGTGTTTGTGCTCCACGTTGACGAAAGCAACTGCATTTTTTCTGATTGGAAAGAACCGCGCCACGGCGCGGTTTTTCTATTGAGAAAAAAGCAACCCCCCGCCCACAGAAGGGGCAGAGGGGTCTTGTTCAGTCTCGGCTCTTTGCCGGACGTTTGCGCCCAAGCAGTACGGTGCAGGCGGTTCTGTAGCCATCCGCGAAGGCTGAGAACACACGTGCGGGCTTCATCAGGAAGATTGCGAGTGCAAGGGTGGCGAGGAGAATCCAGTAGCCGTTCATCTGTTATCCTTCATAGTGATGAAGTCCAAATATTACCTAATAATAAAGAAATTGCAATAATAGCTCAATAAAGCCATTATTATTATACATTATCAAATTCTGTCAAGTTATTTTGCTCTTATCCCTGTGAAATGAGCATTTGTGGAAAAAGCTGTGGATAGTCTGTGGGTAAAGGACACAGAGCTACAGGCAAAAACATTGACGGTTAAGCCATATCTGCTATTCTGTCATGACGTTGCATTTTGTGAGTTTTTTATTCAACTGGCCTTGGTCATCTTGAATGGAGGAAAACAAACGATACGCACGTGGAATAATGTTATACGATCTTCTCGTATAACCTCTTGTTTATTAGTTTTTTTAATCAAATAATTAAAAACATATGGCAGAAGCTCAAGTTTTTGATCGTTCAAAGCCGCATGTGAACGTCGGTACCATTGGTCACGTTGACCATGGAAAGACCACGCTCACCGCTGCGATCTTACACGTGCTCCACATGGCTGGTAACAATGTGAAGATGAAGGGTGTTAATGAAATCGACTCAGCTCCAGAGGAGCGCGAGCGCGGTATCACTATTGCTCTCTCTCACAATGAGTACGAGACCAAGAGTCGTCACTACGCGCACATAGATGCGCCTGGTCACGCAGACTATATTAAGAACATGATTACTGGTGCTGCTCAAATGGACGGCGCTATTATCGTTGTTGCAGCGACTGACGGTGTGATGCCTCAGACCCGCGAGCACATCCTTCTTGCAAAGCAGGTTGGAGTTCCAAAGATTGTTGTATTTCTTAACAAGGTAGACATGGTTGATGACCAGGATCTCGTTGAACTCGTCGAGGAAGAAGTTCGTGAACTTCTCACCAAGCAGGGTTTTGATGGAAAGAACTGTCCAGTTATCCGTGGTTCAGGCCTCAAGGCGCTTGAAGCTACTACACTTGATGATGAGTATGCGAAGAAAGTGCTCGAGCTTGCTGATGCACTCGACACCTACATTCCTGTTCCTGTTCGCGACATGGACAAACCATTTCTTATGCCAGTTGAGGACATTTTCTCAATTGAAGGACGTGGTACTGTTGCAACCGGCCGCATCGAACGCGGTGTTTGCAAGGTAGGTCAGGAAGTCGAAATCGTTGGCTTCACCAAGACTGCAAAGACGACTATTACGGGTATCGAAATGTTTAACAAGTCACTTCAAGAAGGTATGGCGGGAGACAATGCAGGAATTTTGCTCCGCGGTACAAAGAAGGAGGACATTACTCGTGGTCAGGTGCTCGCAGCAACCGGCTCGGTTACTCCACACACGGACTTCGAGGCTGAGGTTTACATTCTCTCGAAAGAGGAAGGTGGCCGCCACACTCCATTCTTCACAGGCTACAAACCTCAATTCTACATCCGCACTACAGATGTTACCGGTGAGGTAACGCTCAAGGAGGGTGTTGAGATGGTTATGCCAGGAGATACGGTTACCTTTAAGGTGAAGCTCATCGCTCCAGTCGCACTTGAAGACGCTACTCGTTTCGCAATCCGCGAAGGAGGTCGCACCGTCGGCGCAGGAGTCGTTACCAAGATTGTCGCCTAGTCGCGCACATCTCATTCTTAGAGAACATTGAAAGTTATGACCACTACCCCGGAACAGAAAAAGACAGTAGCAAAAACGGCAAAGACTGAGGCTATTCCAAAACTCCGCATTCGTGTACGTGCATATGAGTACAAGATTCTTGATGCATCAGTGCGTCAAATCATGGACACTGCACTCCGTTACGATGCGAAGGTACTTGGACCTATTCCTCTTCCAACCCAGATTACCAAATACACCGTCAACCGCTCAACCTTCATCTACAAAGATGCGCGTGAGCAGTTTGAAATGCGTATTCATAAGCGCCTCATTGATATTCTTAGCCCCACGCCAAAGATTATCGAAGCACTGACTAATCTGACTTTACCCTCAGGCGTGAACATCGACGTCAAGATGATGTAATTTTGGCACAGGACTAGACATTCCCACCTCGGACTCGCTCATCATAGAAAAACTATGACTCACGAGTACCGAAGTGGTCCATGTCGTCGTCCTGTATCCAAAATTACATCATCATCGAGTGTTGCGTTCTGCAGAGTGCAGAATTCAGAACACAGTTCTCTTTAACTTAGCTAGTGCACATGGAGACTACTCATTTAGAAAGTGAGTGGGCTTGTGTGTATTATCTGACACTTCATTCCGGAGTGTGTGCGTGACTATCCCAACCAAACCAACCATGAAATTCCTATTAGCAACAAAGCAGGAGATGACGCAGTACTTTGCCGAAGACGGTAAGTGTATTGCAGCAACTCTTCTCTCTGCAGGACCGATTACCGTAACCGCCCTCCGCACAAAGGAGAGGGATGGTTATGAAGCTGTTCAGGTCGGCTTTGGCACTCAACTTCCAAAGCGCGTCAACAAGGCGCAGCAGGGCGCACTCAAAGAACTCGGTGTCTTTCGCTATATGCGTGAGTACCGCCCAAAGAGTGGCGCAACCGATATCAAAGTCGGTGACAAAGTGACCGTCGAAGCATTTACTCCAGGCGAAGACATTACGGTAACCGGCACCTCAAAAGGTAAAGGTTTCCAAGGTGTCGTGAAGCGCCACGGTTTCCACGGCGGACCTCGTTCTCACGGACAGAAACACTCTGAGCGTGAGCCGGGATCCATCGGAGCAACTGGACCGCAACGTGTTATTCCTGGTACGCGCATGGCAGGCCGCATGGGCTCTGACACCATTACGGTGAAGGGACTCAAGGTGCTTGCTGTCGACGCGACCAATAATCTTCTTCTCGTATCGGGAGCAATCCCGGGTCGTCGCGGGACTTTAATCGAGATTAAGGCGACAAACGCATAAAACTTTCATAATTGGCGTACTGCTCGTCGTTCCTTCCTCAAGTTGAGTCAACATATCAGAATATGTCTTCTCATCATTGAGTCAGTCCACGGCAGCGCATTACACCAAATTCAGAAAGTTTTAAAAAAACTATATGGCAACAAAAGAAACCAAAGCAGTGAAAGCAAAGAAGCCGATGGATCTCGAAGCAACTGTCTACACACAAGAAGGCAAGAAGTCAGGCTCTCTCACTCTTTCAGAAAAAGTATTCGGAGCAAAGTGGAATGCAGACCTCGTTCACCAAGTGGTGGTCGCGATGCAGGCCAATGCGCGCCAACCGATTGCACACACCAAAGACCGTTCAGAGGTCCGCGGAGGTGGACGCAAACCCTGGGCCCAAAAGGGAACCGGCCGTGCTCGTCACGGTTCCTCCCGCTCGCCAATTTGGCGTCACGGTGGTGTTACCCATGGACCTCGTAATGATCGAGATTTTTCTCAGAAACTGAACAAGAAGCAGAAAATCGCCGCACTCTACACTGTCCTCTCCAAGAAATGGAAGGAAGGTGAGATTATCTTCGTGTCCTCTGTTGCCCTCAAGGCTCCGAAGACGAAAGATGCACGTGCTATGCTTTCGAACATCGGTTCAATCAGTGGATTCGAAAAGCTCGCAAATCGCAGAAACAACGCCATGTACATGATTCTTCCTGTCGCAGATGCCAACGTGAAGAAGTCGTTTGCAAACATGGGGAACGTTTTAGTCGGAACACTCAGCACACTCAATCCGGTCGATGTGCTGTCATACAAGTATCTTGTACTCGCCGCACCTGAGGAAGCCCAGAAGGTCCTCGAGGCAAAGAGTGCAAAGAAATCACTCACCGCATAATTCTATGGCACTATTCAAAAAGACGACTGCGAAAGTAGAGTCAAAGACCAAAGTAGAAAAGAAGGCAACAACGAAGGACAAGGATGTAGTGGTAGCTGAGGTAGTAAAAATTGCAAAGGCTTCAAAGTCTGGCAAAGCGTTACAACTTGAACAAGTGATACTCAATCCTCATGTCACCGAGAAGGCATCTGATCTCTCCGAAAGAGGCGTCTATGCATTCAACGTCAACATGCGTGCAAACAAGGACCAAGTCACACGTGCAATCACCGCATTCTTCAAGGTGAAGCCTGTGAAGATAGCGATGCTCATCAACAAGCCGAAGTATGCACGCAATCCTCGCACTAATCGCGTGCAGGTCAAGAAGGCAGCAACCAAGAAGGCACTTGTGTATCTTAAGAAGGGAGATAAAATCGAATTCGTGTAAACGAAACTTTGCAGATGGCGCATTACTCGACTTTCCTTCCATCAATTCGGTCAACGTAGCAGACTACGTCTCCCGAATATGATGTCAGTCCAAGTCATCGTCCTGCATCCAACTGCAAAATTTCTACGAAAAAAAATATATGAAATCATTCAAACCGTTAACTCCATCACTCAGGAATACGATCCTTACCCCATACAAGGAGCTCCTCTCTGGCGACCCAAAAAACAAGCCAAAGAATCTCTTGAAAGGTCGTTCAAAGACCGGTGGCCGCAACAATCAAGGGCGCATCACCATGCGCCACATTGGAGGTGGAAACAAAAAGGCACTCCGCGTTGTCGACTTCAAGTTCGATAAGCGTGAAGTTCCTGGCACTGTTGAAGCTGTCCAGTATGACCCACTACGCACCGCATTCGTCGCACTCGTCGTCTACAAGGACGGAGAGCGTCGCTATATGGTCGCACAGAAAGGCATGAAGGCAGGCGACACATTTGTCGTAAGTGCTCAGGCTGCACTCACCAAGTTCAACCGCACTCAACTCAAGAAGATTCCCGTTGGTACATTTGTATCGAATGTGGAGCTTCAGCCAGAAGGAGGCGCAAAGCTTGCACGTGCAGCCGGTAACTTTATCGAAGTTATCGCAAACGACTTAGGATATTCATTCCTCAAGATGCCATCATCGGAAGTCCGCAAGGTCTCAGAGAACTGCTGGGCAACCATCGGTGAGATGAGTAACGACCAGCACAAGCTTCGTAATGAAGGTAAGGCAGGCCGTAACCGATGGAAAGGCATTCGTCCAACCGTTCGTGGTTCTGCGATGAACCCTGTTGACCACCCTCACGGAGGAGGTGAAGGTCGCATGGGACGTGGATTACGCCGCGCGAAAACGAAGTGGGGTAAACCGTCCGGCAAAGGACAGAAGACCCGCTCGCCGAAGAAGTACTCGAACGTACATATCGTCAGCCGCCGCAAAGTCGGCAAGAAGTAACTTTTCACACCAAACCAAAACCGCCAGATGGCGGTTTTTGTATTGCCGTAATATGCATGAAGAAAAAAATGTGAGTTCGAAATAAAAAAACGCCGCGGGGCGGCGTTTCTAGGT
>JAYSWT010000191.1:0-1501 GCA_043717905.1 bacterium
TGCGACTAATGGAAGTAACACGATATAGTTTCGGCTTCTTGACATCGGAGAGAAGAGGTCGATAAAAGCAACGAGACATAAGAAACAGCTAAGCATCAACGCCAATCTGAAGGCAATCAGGTTGAGAGCACCTTCGATCATTGTCCTTCTCAATATTCCATAGAGAACAATAGCAAATGCACCGATAATCCCCCCTATAAGCAGATAGGCATCAAGACGTGAGTCATACTGAAGTCCAAACCGTGGCATAAAGCCCGACGCTGCAATTCTAAAACTGTCCATCACCCCATTGACTTTTATCGAGAAGTTGCCGCCAGATTTGCCCAAAATTCCACCGTTCAGTGCATGATACAGGGGCCACAATCCCGCTACTACGCCGGCGCCAAGAATTTTCAAGGTTTTCACCCTAGGGGTTCGGCTCTCGAACAAACGAAAACCTAAAATAATTCCAGCTAATACCAAGCCAAAGTAGTGCGTGAGAGACAACGCCACACACGCGATTAAAAACCCTGTGGAAATGCGCTTGTTTAACTCCGCATAATAATACGTGGAAGCAAGGGTGGCGAAGAAGAGTGCCATTGCATAAGATCGTGATTCGTTAGCATAGAATGTGAACAGCATGTTCGTTGAAAACACGACGAGGCTACACGCAAGAAAAACTGAACCATAGTTTTTGGAGAACCTCCATAAGGGATACAGGGAAGCGATTGCCAAGAGCCAACTGAGAGATCTGGTGGGAAACTCGCTATCGCCGAACACGGCAATCCAACCCTTTAATAGTAATTGGTAGAGCGGTGGATGCAGGTCGTGCAAAAGAATTCGATGGAGAGACGAAAAGTTTTCATTGCTCGCAGTAACAGAATAGAGTTCGTCCAGCCAATACGAATACGGGCTTACCAGTGTAAACGCCGAGACGACAACGCCTGCCGCGAGAAACAGAAGCGCCACGTAGCCCCAGCTCGACTGAAGCGGACGTTCGGTACTTATATTTTCAGCACTCGTACTCATAAAGAAAGGTCTTTGGAAATTGATTATGGAATGGCCATTGTTACGACCACGATTCCCCACCAAAGCTACGGCGCATAGTCAGCACCACGCTGACAGCCGCCTTGAGCTGCCCGTGCCTGCCGTCTACGACGAAGAGGGCAGCCAGAAGAGCACCAGGCAACACGCTCAGGTCGTGTGAACAGCGCTTCGGCCTCGGAGACACAGAGGCGGGTGAAAGAACTCCCGGCTAGGACATCTGGACCATTCGCAGCCCAGACATTTCCCGTTTTTGCATCTAGAATAATCTTCTCATCATCCGCCCTGTCACGTTTGTTTGTTGCAGCTGAGAACAGCAGTCCAATTTGAATTACTGGTACTTCCGTACAATATCAAGTAACTCTCGTGTGCGCTCGTAACACGTATGCTGCTTGATCGTGCGCTCCTGTCCGGCCTGTGCAATCGCTTTCTGCTCGTCCTCGTGTTCCAAATAGTATTGGACCAGTTCAACACATTC
>JAYSWT010000192.1:0-1498 GCA_043717905.1 bacterium
CTTCAGGCCCTAAATTTAGAGCCCTATATTTTGACCGATAAGTCAAGATTAGTCTGCAGCGGCTTAGATAATTCATGTTACGACTTGTCTACCTATATCGCACTGCAAGTATCATACTTTTCTGAAAATTTAAATAAATATGCTTCTATAGAAATAAAAGCAACTATTTTAAATTCTTCACCTATCGACCTGGTCATTGGCCGTGAGTCGATTCGAAAGTATAATCTCTTTACTGAGATTCCAAGTCAACTGGGCGCTCGACCAGCAATGTCACCAGTGACATCGACACCAGTTCCCGCTTGTTGCAAAGACACAGGGTCAACTTGTGGCTGTCAGCCAAAAGGAAGGTCGCTACTTCTGGATGGATCCCCAAAGGGTCGGTTTTTCTCCCAAAAAGCAGACCTGGCAGTAGCCCAAACACAAGGCATCCTTGGTGCTCTCGTCGACAACTCTGAGAATATTCTCAGAAGAGCGGCTGCCGACGTTGACGAAATAGACGAAGCGTCCTCAGACACTTTTCTACCGTGGTCACCTCGATTTTTTGACACTGACCCACTCTCCAAGATACATGTCTTCGGAGACGCTGTACAGCGGAAACAAATTCTCGACTTATGCGAGGAATTTCGCGATATATTCAGAAATGAATTAGACGAGACTCCAGCACTCGTACCTCCATTTGACTTAAAGGTCAATGAGACGAAATGGAAAGTCCGAGCTAACCGAGCTCCACCTCGACCTCAGACTACGGCTAATCAAGCCGATATAGTGACTCAAATCAAAACCTTATTACAACAAGGCATAATTGAAAAGTCACAATCGTCTCATTATAGTCAAATCCTCATGGTTCCTAAACCAGATGGGTCACGACGGATGTGCGTCGATTTCCGTAATTTAAACGATTGCACGGAGGATGCGTCCTTCCCGATTCCACATACGAAACAAATGTTTTCCCGAATCGGAGCACAGAAACCTAAATATTTTGGAACAATGGATTTGACGCAAGGGTATCATCAAACACCTTTATCAATACCAACAAAGGTATATACGTCCTTTATCGTATTCAGTGGAGTGTACCAGTTCACTCGGTTACCTTTCGGCCTTAAAAGGGCACCTTCATATTTTCAAGAAGTTATGGCAACAGTAGTGTTGACTGGCTTGATATATCTGATATGTGAAATGTACATTGACGATTGCATTGTATATGGCTCGGATATGAATCAATTCGTAGACCGACTTCGCCAAATTTTCATGCGTTTCAGGCAACACCACCTATTCTTAAAAGCGTCAAAATGCTATTTCGGTTATACCGAACTTGAATATGTTGGTAAAGTGATTTCCGAAAATGGACTTAAAATGTCTCAAGAAAAAATACGATCTGTATTAGATTTCCCTGTTCCTTCAATTTCCAAGCAGCTTAAAAGCTTCTTAGGATTAACGAATTATTTTCGTGATTTTGTTAGGAATCATTCGGCTATAGTTAAGCCTCTTAATTCGATGT
>JAYSWT010000193.1:0-1498 GCA_043717905.1 bacterium
TTCGTTGCGACAGAAAATTATGAAACGAATCTCCATCTCCCCAGAATTGGTCTCACCTACAATTAGCTCCTACATGTATCCTCAAGCAAACCCCTATAACTGTGACAAAACGCATATGAACGACCTTATTGGAGATATGTAAGACCCATCAGATCCCAACTCTAAGGAATCAGAATAAAAATGCCTGCAATCTCGGGCAAAAGTTTTCGTCAATTAAAAAGAAATTAGGTACAACATTAAGTAACACAATTCTATTGGACCACAATGACAAAGTCCTAGACGATTGCTTTCCAGCCATGAAGCGCTTGAAGTGAATGTTCGGTATCGACCTAACAGGCCTTGCCAAGATGGAAAATAGAGCTGTACCAATTATCTTCGAAAGAATATCTGGAGATATTGAAAAGATTGAAGAGATAAAAAAACTTACCTAGATAAAGATATGGAGTCAGTGGATCTGATGACAGCTGCTGATTACATTAATAACATCGGAATTATACTCCAATCTTCTATCAAATGACCAAAAAACGACATCTCCAAGAATCTAAAATTAATATAAATCAAATTAGCACCATGGTCGTTGCTAACGCTTACCGTCTTCCAATTGGTCCAGAGGCGTGTTGTGGTGTCTCTCTCTCTCACCTTCTTAACTGCGGTCGATGGGGATCCAGTCAGCGCTGTGTGTGGCTACAATTAATCTTGGAAGATAGGTGTTATAAATAACACTTACTCGAGATGCAATGACAGAACTTTGTTTCTTTTGTGATAGTGTTCTGTATTCTGTGCTAAAAGAAAAATAAAGATTATACAATGACTACAATGTTCGGTGATAATTTGGATATCGGGGAGATTCATGGGGGGGGGTGAGACGTTAGACAAGGTTTTGTATATATTTGGTGGTGGTGAGACACAAAAAATAGCGATGATACTTTACATAAACACGTATATATTTCCTGTTGTAATGGGTAAATATGCGATAGATGCAGACGATGGAAATTTAGGTAAATTTACCGCCTATCCCAGTTGCTCGTTGATGGGGAGTTTTGTGTTCGATAATGAGAGCCTAGATGTGAAAACAGTGTTATTACTACGAACAGAAACAGTTTGCCCTGGAAAGATAAATAATCCAATTGATGGCGAAGTAATTTTTCAACCTTCAAGGGTATTCGAGGAAAGACACATCTGCGCTTGGCGGTCTGGAGTTCCTCGGCGCTGACCGGCTCCTTCGCGATGCGCTTGATTTCCTCCAGCACGATGGAGGTGGCGTAGGCGACGGTCCGAGACTTGGACTGGAAGCCCGCGAAGAAGACGCCTGGATAATAGACGCCGCCCTGGAAGCTGGAGAAAGCCGAGTAAGCCAGGCCTTCGTCCGAGCGCACACGGTTCATGATGCGCGAGGTGAAGCCGCCGCCGCCGAGGATGTTGTTCATCACGACGATGGGGAAATAATCCGGATTGTCGCGCGTCACGCCGGGCAGCATCACGCCCACGCGGCCCTGCG
>JAYSWT010000194.1:0-1497 GCA_043717905.1 bacterium
TGCCGAGCGGCTGGAGTGGATGTACTGGATCCGATATGAAAGAATTCTTGTAGAGGCAGTAGTGCAGATTAGTCATGAACAAGCCCGGTTACTCGATCAAGGATTATTTGTTCATTTGCGCAAAGGATGTAACGCAATGCTCGTTGCAACGACTGCGTCCAGTCACCACGGAATACATTGAATAAAGTCAAGCGCAGTGTGTCCGAGAAAGGACAAGAAGAATCACCTTGCGTAAACTGTAATGAGCTATCGTAGGATTATTAATTCACTGCTCGAAAATGCCCCATCTGCTACAGACCGTTCTTTACTTCGATGACTTTCTGGTCTGTCTAACACAATCCACTGGATGATGCCCGCAGCTAGAACAAGAGGTGTGTTTTAATAATACCTACTCGTAGCCGTTGGCGATACAGTTCAACTGGCTCATGTTGGTTTGGTGTTGGAACTACCGTTTAAAGAAAAAAGGTTGAGTCACTTTCTCTTTTTCACTCACAACGTGACAAGTGAGAGGTGTCAATTGTATAGGAAATTTGAACATCTCATCAAGACAACGCCACAAACTTAAGTAAAAGTTGTTGCTTTTAAAAGGCGAAATTTAAAGTCCCAATTGATGCACTCGTTGCCGTCAATGTGAGCCTATCAGAAACAGTTCGACAACTCACCGTTTCGACCAGCAATACGATGAGTTATCTTTGAGAGCAAGCTGCTTGTGGATCGTTTGCTAGGAATACGTCTACTCGAGTACAGCTGGAACAAATTTATGTTTTTCACAAATAACTACTCCTAGTGAGTGTAGTGTATATCTATCGTAATATTCGAATAGTTTAGGTGAATTTCCCCAAATGTTAATTTCACGTTGGACGTCCACGTTAAAGCTGGATCCAAACTTTTGAAAGTAAGCAAGAGTGCACACTCGGTTGCTTCTTGCGTGTGCATGCCGTTGTCGGAATTGCATGCGCCATGGACATCTTTGGAGGATGCCATTGCTCACATGTCTGACCATTCCACAGCACGCACGAAGCAAGAAACAACGTCGTATACACCCCGCTGTTAGATTAAGTGTCCGTTCGGACGGTGAAAAGGTTTTACAAAAGCACTCGAAGCGCCAACACATGTTGGGACAAGCACCATCCAAGATGAACTCGCAGTCAGTCCTAGACAACACAGCGCACATCAACAAAAAAGGTGGGCTGCAAGATTTGACAACCAGTTGGACCATGCCACTTACTGAGTGATCCGGTACGAGTAATGTTGTTCAGATCATCACCATTGGCGGTGGCCTTGGAGTGGGAAAAGGACAAGCTGGGCAAGGATTGCTGCTGGGACCGGCGTCTGGGTAGTTGCGATGATGGTACTTCATCGAAAAGACAAGGCATTGGTGTACTTGAGGCGACTTGGCGACTTAGGGTGATGGAGTCTGTGTTGGAGCTGGCAGGCAGTAGGCACAGCAATGCATGGAATCACGGCAGCCCAGTCAGTGTTGGCACTGTCAGTGTC
>JAYSWT010000195.1:0-3842 GCA_043717905.1 bacterium
ACTTTTGTGTTCTTTGGTGACATGAATTTTTCCTTTGATTTTCGTCCGAGCCAAACGATTAGGTTGAGGGAGGTGATTACGTTTAAAGTACAGAGAGTACTACCACAGGTCTCTCATCAGTGGGATAACCGTCCTTTTACCGAGGCGTTTTTAGGGCACTACGTCGTAGTTAAACAGCTAGAAAGTGGCAAAAGTTGGGGGACAATTTCCCAGAAAATAATCGGCAAGCGAGAGCAAGGGGCAGAGGATATATTCAGCTTTAGCTACGCTCATGAGTTCGAGCTTAGAGCGTACGCTACCAAAGGGGACAGGAGTACAGTCCAATCAATAATTAAATCGTGTAATTCAGAACTTAAACCTGCTATAGTTCAGAACACAGAAATAACGAGCCAGAACGCACTACAGTACGCCAAAATATTGTTTTTGCTAGGCAAAAAGCAGTTAGCTGAAGCAGCTTCAGCAATTTTAGAGTTATCAAAACCACAGACGGCTGGATATCGACTCGCTGATGGAATTAATTTTACTGCCTCTACTCAGGTTGATTTACGAGGATTTAATCAGGGTCAAATTGCTACCTCGATCGGTGATTTATACGTGAGTCTAGAACCTGATTGGGTAATATTGAACGACGCTGAATACGACATTAGAGCAATCGATTTTGCGATTCTTGACCCCGAACCCGCCGAATTTCAATTCCCGCAGGTTATTGTCTGTCAATTGCCCGAACAAGAGGCAACTCTACCGCCTGATAATGGCTGCTACACTTTGTTCCAAGCCTTTTTGGCTTCTACCTACCGCGCCTATCCTTCTTTCGCACAGGCGACAGTAGCACTAAATTTTGAGGTGCAACAGCCAAACTATACCCCACTGGTAATTCAGGAACGAGAGTATGTGTGTCCCCAGGATGCAACGGATATCTATAGCTACTGGCTGATAATATCAACAGAGGGTATCACTAGCGGTGGATAGCAGGGCACATGTGCAGTTATTGATAGTTCACGCATCAGTAAAAAAAGTTATTAAGTTGGTGGAACAATAGAAACATTGCTTGACTAATTAGGCGTAACGGTTTATTATTAAACTGTTACGTTAAATAATTAATCATGGGACAATTGAAGCGATTTGTATACTGGGAAAATGGGGTTCATTTTCCAGACGGTATCGAGGTCGATAAGGACGGTAATGAGGTGAACCAGACGATCGAACGACGAAAACGTGGTAGACCTGCGACTGGTCAAAATACTAAGGTTATTCGTGTACCAGCGGATTTTGACAGGGCTGTATCAATAAAAATGTACTACGATTGGCTCCCCATTATCAGCGAATATGCGGGCGAGGCTACTCTAAACTGCAAATCTGTCAGGTGGGAACGCCTTTGTAGGTTACTTGAAGAACTGGGAGAATTGTAGAATACAATAAAATCCGCGTCATTTTCTACATGGAAAAGCGCGGATTTTATTGTATATTGAATTGCGTATAGGCTATGGGTTGCACCTCTGCATTGCCCACTACCAATACTATAGCACAATTAGGTTTTAACTAATAGTTAAAAGCGGTGCCATCGTTTAGCCCCGTGTCAAGTTGGTAATAATATGTGGGATTGGTAAATCGTTCCCCCGTATAGCCTGTGATAATCCAGACAGGAACGTCTAACGCTCCCGGAGTAGGGTTTGGGTCTGATAGATATTCTTGTCCAATCCGCAAGTTAGATTGTGATAGAACCAGCGGATTACCAACTATGAAGCTCCGTTTTACGGATTGATTGTATTGACTAAAGCAATGAATCCGCCGCAATTTTAGCGTTTTGGGGGGAATTTCCCATGTCTGTACTCTGGGTATACAGAGGGTCTGACCAGTGAACGCTGCCAACAATTTAGCATTAGACTTGTCAACCTGAATTGAATATTTGGTGCCGTGGTCAGAGGTGTATTCCCGCCACGTTAGAGAGCCAGCCATAAATAGTACAGCCCTAAATTATTGCGAGACGGTACCGTCAGTTAGTCCAGTATCAACAGCACTAAACGCGGGGGCTTTGCGAGATTTCTCTCCACGGATACTCGATACAATCCATGTCTGAGTAATCCCAGGAGCGTTACCACCGCTCGCTGGATAATCTTCGGCGGATATTGTAGCACCCTCAGACGTGACTACTACGGCGGCGGCAGTAGAAAACTTGAATCGGCGTTTTTGGTTGGGATTGACTGAATTGTAACAATTGGCGTATCGGGGCTTGAGTCCACAAGGGGGGAGTGGTGAATTGACGGTTCGGACTGGTAGCAGTACCCCCGATTGGGTTCCAGCCCCGTTAGTCGCAATCGCATTTGCGTTCGACTCGTCGCACTTGATTGAGTAGATTGTTCCGCCATCAGAGGTATATCCTCTATAAGTTAAAGAGCCAGACATAGTACTTTTCCACTAGTAATTTAGGGAAATTATAGCATAGCCATAAGCTCATCTATACATAACTCTTGGAGTTTAAATTGAGCAATTCTATCAGCATCCGACTGGCAACACCTGAGTCTAGCCTCAAATTCCCACAATTCTAATAGCTTAGATTTATTGATTTGTCCTAGAGCTTCTCCCATTAATAATAATGCCTTGGTAACACTTCTATGAATCCACTTGAGCGTTCTATCTAGCGAAGGGCGAGGCTTTGAGACAGATATTTTATCATTTGAGCCAAATATTCTTTCCCTAAAACTCACCCACCAATCGCGCTCTATTGAGCGGGATAAATTGGAATCGGGCTTAAAGGCGAATGAGATAGAATTGCGTAGAATACCGGATAGTAGATAGGCAGAAGTAGGAGAGGAATCAGCCAAATAATCAGCAAATATAGCACTAGCGTATTGTTGCTTATATTCAATTTCAAATCGATCGAATTCATCCTTCTGATAAAAACGCGCGAATTTAGGAGAGCGACGGCTACCGCAATAGACAGTAATTCCAGAATTACTGCCACCATAAGAATCAATAGTCTTGCCACGATTAAAACCTATACCCTCTTTAGCTTTTGTAGCGTTAATTATAGTTTGATGGCATAGTTGTCGATGTATGTCATCTACAGCCAGGTCTATACGGGTACAAGTAGCACCAAACTCATGGGAAAATTTCCGCATTGCTTTCTTCACAGCCCAAGCAGCGCGGCTACCTAGGAACTCACCAGGTAAAGTAATACGAGCGTTACAAAAGTCGTTGTTATCGAAATTGGAATAGCAGAAAGACACGCCCAAACTACCGCTAAACGCTTTATATCTGCCTGTGAAATCATCATTAACCCTATATTTATCAAAAAATATCGAAATATCAAGCCAGTCTTGAGCACACTCAATCAATTTGTTGAGTCGTCCAGAACCATTCACCCTGAAGCTTAGTGAAATCCAATCGATTTTTGCACTCATTATCCCCAAAACGGTAGATTGTGAATTTAACGCGGTATTACTAGCCGCGCCATCCGTAATTTTTCCCTCAGAACATGCCATAATATATACAAAGTTGATGAATTGAATGACTGGAGTCCCGCATAGCTTCCTCTTGAGCTATGCGGGACTCCGTTTAGGTTTTCCCGCCAATCGCATTGTACACGATTTTAGTCGGTGCCTTTGTCTTTTGCTCCGTGATATGATTGGGCACATGTGCCCTCGACCAAACAGATTGCTCACCATGTCCAGTAATCAATACAGTACAAACTTATTACCTCAGCCGATTGCGTTTACGGACAACGTGTTCTTAATACAAAGACCTACTTTTGTGTTCTTTGGTGACATGAATTTTTCCTTTGATTTTCGTCCGAGCCAAACGATTAGGTTGAGGGAGGTGATTACGTTTAAAGTACAGAGAGT
>JAYSWT010000196.1:0-25837 GCA_043717905.1 bacterium
CGGCGCTCAAGATGTCGCCAATGCAGTTTGCGCGCCAATCAGGAAATGCTACCATTTCCTTATACAAGACTGGTGTCTGATGAATGGGGTCCAGTACAATGACGAGAACAGAAATATATCAATCGCACAAAAAGAGAGACGGATCCACGATCTGTTTATGGCTGGCAGTTATCGATCATGCCTGGAACTAATTTTGGAGTGTGAACGTGAACTATCTGAATACTCAAAACCAATACTCGGACTTTACTTAAGTATCGCTGCAATTTGTTGTTTAAAAACTAGTGATCCTCGTGCCGAAGAATTATCTGGGCACGCGTATGGAATCAATCCTATCTTTGGTTCTCCAATCAAAATAGATGAGCAACAGCGATCTCTGCAAGCTCAACGTATTATTGATTTCGATTCAGCTGTACCTGAGTTTGACTGGTCGATAAAGGGTCCGACCTTTGATGAGAATTTAAAAAGACTTGGCGATCTGCTCGGATTTAGCTCTAGTCGTCCCGAAACTGAGGGTGATGGCACTCTAGATGTATGTTGGGTGGACGAGGAACAGAAAGTTGCTATTGGTTTTGAAAATAAGGTTGATAAAACTAACAAAGCTCTTTCAAAGCACGAGTCTGATCAATGTAGCGGTCATTTAAATTGGCTTTCAGAAAATTACAACGGATACACCGTACACTTATTTGTTGTTGGGGAGTTGGAAGGCTACAACGAACTTGCGACTCCTTCTGCAAACTTAAATCATATTGATGTAAATAATATTCGAGAGGTTAGTGACCGAGTTGCTTCGGTGCATGCAAAGAAAATTCTCCCTGAACAAATTGACCCTTCTTTGGATTCGGAATCTCTCAGAATTGAAGTACTCTTTCCGTTTCAAAAAGTTTCAGCTTTACCTAAAGTAAAGTTCAATTAATGTCCTGTGGACAAACATCTCAAACCAAAACAATACTATCTAGACTTGTACGAAAGAGGCACCGTTTTTCAGTGTCGTCATTGGCTCAGTACTAATCTTCCCGACGAGTACTACAAAGAACAAGCGAAGAAGCAGGGTGTCTCTGAAGAGATGGCGAAGAATGCTCGTGGAGCCGCCGACCATTGGTATATCTACTACCATTCAGGCGAGCGATATATTAAAAAAGACGAGACTATCAGAAAGTGGATGGAACGAGACGAAGAGCGAGACCGATTCTTTGAAACAGCAACCGCCCCCGAAGATGTAACCTGTCTAACTTGCGGTCGCTTGATGTTCGTCAGCTCGAAGCATTTAAACATCGCTATCAACGATGATGAAAAAGATACTGTGCTGTTTATGTACGACTGTCCGCTCGAACATATTCCTCGCCGTGCTTTCTATGACAACGGAAAGGAGTTTCGCAGAGAACCAACCTTGTGTACGAAATGTCAAACACCAGTTACCGAAGAAAACAAAGACACTAAGAAAAAATGGCTCACCATTCTGACGTGTCCGAGTTGTAAGCATGTAGAGAAACGAGAAATAGAGCGGACGGCAAACAAGGAAGAAGAGCCCGACCAAGACTATGAAAAAGACCGTGTGCGATTCTGTATTTCAGACGAAGAAGGAAGAAAGTTTATTGAGTTCAAACACAATCTGGAAGAACTCTCAAAAATAATGGACAAGCACAAGGAGCGTGAGAAAGAGAAAGATGTATACGATGCTGTTGCCGAACTCAAGAAGCTCAAAATTATTGAGTTGGAGGAGTACATCCGTCCCATCTTGGAGAAGGAGGGATATATCAAGCTTCAGTTCAAGAATCCTGAAATAACCAAGGATGTTGTAGTCCCATTTGTGGTCTATGAACAGCGTCCAGACCGAGAGGGTCAAGCAAGCACATACACCCTCGAAAAGACCCTTCGGAAGGCTTTACGAGGCACGAATTGGCGTCTTATGACCGATGGAACAACCTACCGTTTAGGCATGCTGGAAGGTCGTTTACATGGGTATGAGCGAGAAGAAGACCTAGCCAATCTGGTACGCCAAGAAGAGAAGAGGTTGTCAAAGCTGTCAAAGGCGTAAATGCTCCCACGGTCACACGAGACAGACCCCCAGCTCTTTTTATAGTGTCTATCGTGTCTATTGAGACCGACCCACATGCCTCAAAATCGCGAGTGTCCAAATCGCTCAGAAACCCTTACAATGATTGGTACGTACGGGCACTTAACCCGAATGCACCGCCCAATAAAAATGCCCGCAAAATGCGGGTCATTTTTATTGGGCGGAGGTGAGCAGGCATCTGCATGCCTGCGTGAGAGATTCGAAGCTGTTCTCCGCTATTTGTGAGAAATTATTATTTCGAGCAAATCGGAAACGGGTACTGACGCAGTAGGCGTCGAAAATCTCTCCACCCTTGCCTCGATTAGCGATTCATGACCACATCCCCTATCCCTCCTTATTTTTCTCCGTCACTACAGGAGTAGTATCCTTAAAGTTGATATAGACGACAAAGAGTACGAGTGCAGTTGAAAAAAATGGCAACTGAAATCCTGATATCGGTAAGAGATAGAATACACTACTTAAGAGCACTGGCAGTGTCACGGCATGGAGTGAAAGACGATATGCATCTTTATATGACCAGTTTTGCTTGAGCAGTTTTCCGAGCAAAAACACTAACAGGGCATCGAGGAGGAGATAGCCGAGCATTGCCAGAAATGTCACCATCAAACCGAGGAATATCAGCAATACAAAAATTGGAGGGAGGAAGACAAAATACGGAGTCACTTCTGAGAGCCACAAGCGAACATGCACTCTGTCTATCGTGCCGGTCATTTCTGATAGCACTACAGTACGAAGACTATCATCTTTGTCTAATGCAACAACCGCATTTGAGGAGAGCCAAAAAATACTATTATATGCACGAAACCTCTCGATGTTGACTTCACTCTTGGTATCAATAACGACCAAACCTAGCGAAGAAGTCGAAGCGAGTGTCGAAGTAGCCCCATTAAAATTAACAAAGTACGGCTCAGAAACGGTGGTGCTGACTATCCCCTTCGCAATATCAACACGGAGGTCATGAGGGTAATGCGCTATGACTTTTTCTGGAAGCTGTGCAAGAAACGTATTCAAACGTGGGACAAGCGGAAGTGATGTAATGATGGTCATCACAACAGACAAAAACATGGCGAGGCTGCCATAATATTTCCACGAATGTGACGCTGGCCTCGTGAGAATCTCACGATAGTAGCTCGGAGAATAAATGCTCTTTTGAATATGCTCAATGAAATCTTTCATGATGCTCGAATGAGGTAATCATAGCATAACATGTGTGCAAAAAAGGCAGCGGGTAGCTGCCTTCGTTTGTGTATCCCATGTCTCGCGTTATGCGCGTGACGAGATAAAAGTACTACAACCAATTCTTATTGCAGATGCTCAGGCGCCGCGGCCGAAGATCATGACGAACAGACGCTCGACAGTCGGACTGAAATCCCCAGATAAAGCATCTGCGAAGTCGGCGGCGGCTTGCTCTTGTTGCTCGGAGAGGATGTCGCACGGGTCTCGAGTTGCCTCGGTCATTGCGCAACGGCAGAGTAGCTCTGGGTCGATTTGCGTTATTCGATCAAGTGGAACCTCGAGGACCCCGCAATGGGTATCGAGTGAATGCTGGCTGGTGAGCAACATGCCGAGTGCCCGAGCAGAATCATGCACACAGATTCGGCTCTTGGGGCCTTTGCAGTCGCATTTACCATCGCTGTTGTGGGGGGTGAGCGCAGGGTCGCTAAAACACCTGAAATCGTCACCTCTTACTCTTGTTGCCATTCTTGGGGCCATCAGGAATTCTCCTTGTTTCTAACTGGTTGACGGAACAGAACACGGCTCCCTTCTCTGAGGGAAGCCTCTTTAGGTGTACCACCAGCATAAGCGCGAGTCAACTATTAGTAGGGTCTCCAACGGACATATTTCCATCCATCTGACGCAATGCACGTACACGCTCTTCGAGAGGAGGATGAGTCATAAATATCTTTGCAAAAAAGCCAGGCCCTCTCGCCTTCGTTGGTGGAGAAATGTACAGGGTTGAGAGCGCAGCAGTCGCTGTAGTCGAAGGGATAGCCGCACCACTAATTTTCTCTAAAGCGGACGCGAGACCTTCAGGATAACGCGTGAGGAGTGCGCCGGACGCATCAGCAAGGAATTCGCGCTTACGCGAGACTGCGAGTTGAATCAAGGTTGCAAAAATTGGCGCGAGGATAGCTAAGACAAAACCCACCACCATAAAAGCGAGCCCAGCTCTATTGTCACGACTTCGCCCACCAAACATTGATGCACGCAAGAACCAGTGCGAGAGGAGTGACACCATGCCCGCGAGCACAACAACGACTGTCGAGACGAGCATGTCGCGATTTCCTATGTGGGAAAGTTCATGCGCAAGTACCCCCTCTAGTTCCTTCTTATTTAATATTTTGAGTATTCCCGTATGTACTGCCACTGCTGCATGCTCCTTGTCGCGCCCTGTGGCAAACGCATTTGGTGACGGGTCTTCGACAATATAGAGCTTTGGCATGGGGAGGCCAGCGGCGATAGTGAGATTCTCCACGAGATTCCACAATTCTGGTGAATCCTCTCTTTTCTCAACCTGTTTTGCGTGAACCATGGCAAGCACGAGCTTGTCACTATACCAATAACTGCCAATGTTCATGATGATACTGAAAATAACCGCACCATAGAGGATGGCGGGATTCCCAAGTGCTTGCGCAAAGACAAATCCAATTGCGATGACAAGGACAAGAAAGCCTGTGATAAATATCCAAGTTTTAGTAACATTTTCTGATTGGTGAGTATATATAGTAGCCATAGGAACATTATAACATTGCTGTGAATCAAAAGGTTTTATCCGGCACCGCCGCCCCCTCCACCTCCTCCCCCACCTCCGCCTCCTCCACCAGAACTTCCACCACCACCCGAAGAAGCGAACGACGATGCAAAACTTGTACTAAATCCGGTCGCAAATGCGCTCGCAGAGAATGTACTCATTGAGGTATTCATGCCACCTGATGAAGCAAAGCTGCCGGCACCTACTGAGCTGCCTTGATACCAATTCGGCGGCTGCATGTTGAGATTGTCGAACGCTTTTGCCCATTTTTTTTCGATGCCGAAGATCATCGCATAGGGAAGATATTTCTCGAATAGGTCAGGGGTCAGATTTTGCATACGATAACGCTCTACGGTCTCGAGATACATTTTGAAACCAAGCCAATCTTCTTTCAAGAGTTCTCCAGTTTGATTAAGGCGAGGGCTAAACCACGCAAACGTAGCAATCACTGCTGCAATTCCCATGCCGAGCAAAGCAGCACCAAACTGAGACGAGGCTAACTGCAAAATTACTCCCCAGCTGTAATAGATACCGACAATAGCAACCAAAAAAAATAGAGAAGATATTTTATCCCACTTCGCGCGACCGCGATTAAATGCATTCGTCTCCTGCTCTATTTCACCATAGAAACTTTTCTCAATTTCCTGCATGCGAGCATAGAGCGTCCGCGATGCCATTGTGTCTCTTTGCATTGCGAGGGTTGAAAATCTATTTCCATTATGGAGTAGTGCTTTAAGAAAGCTTTTCTCATATGGCTTGAGGTCGGTGCGATCTTTTTCCGTACCGGTAACAATAAAATCATTTGTAGAGAATAACTGACTTTGTAAAACACGCTTGAACGCTCTAAAAAGTCTTGCAATAACTAATCCAGATATTATTACGAGAAGTAGTAGAGAGAAATCAGGGTTTAGAACCTCACGCAACAGCTCAGGCCCAGCAATACCAAATCCCACGATAAGTATGACAATGAAGAAAGCTGACAATGTAACATTGGCCCAAGAAAACTTGCTTTTCTCCTCAATTTTTACATATCCTCTCACCGCTAGATCAATAACTGTCGCCGGCCATGCTTTTGCAGTGAGTTTCTCTTTGAGTAAATATTCTGCCTCTGCAGGAGGAAGTGCTTGTGGTGGCTGATATTCGGGGACAATAGTGCCTCGTCCGAGCTGTTTCGGCACAAGTACTTGTATGTAGAATGCCCACACACAAGACGTAATAATAAGAGCGAGTGCGACGAGCCAACCCCAAGCAGCCAACAACAGTTCTCGATAGTAACCTGAAACGGGTATCATTCCTTTTCTCCACGCGGCGGCTATGGTGATGGCCTCACGTGGAGCAATATTATCCGCAGAGAAGAATATCGTCTGCCCATCACTCGCGACTACAGGGATGGGGGTGTTAGTGTTGCGATAGAAGTAGCCACGCAAACTCCCCCCTCCAGATTCGGGTAAACGGACTGTTGCTGAAATAGTCTTTATCGGCACATCGTACTCGGTGGCAAGATTCCAGTACAGTTCGTCGTGGTCATCAAAGAACCCTATCGCACCGTGCAAACGATAGGAAATCACAAAGGTACGAGTAGTGTCCGAAAGGTTGTAATACCACTCGATATTTTCATGTCCATTTTCGCGATAGTAAGCATATTTCCCCCAACTGTTCGGGCTCAATTTGTCGAGGCGTGAACTACTGTAGGTGAAGGGCTCTCCTGTCGCTCCGTCTGCTACCAAAATATTATCGATTGAGCCGACACCTTTGAGTAGTACTGAACGCCAGCCAGAATGGTATGCGCCGATAAAGTTGTAGGTCTGTGCTTCGGTGACATCAACCGTGCTGTCCTTGTTGACCTGATATGTCTGTACGATTACATCATAGGAATAGCTACGATTTTCATGCGCAAATACGAAATTCGGAGCAAGCAATATGCTCACTCCGAATAGTATTGCGATAGGTATCTTGGAAGGATTGAGTGTCAATTTCATATAGGTAGCTACCTAAGCATTTCGATTCGTGATGCAGCGCAAGGCGCCAAGTTCGCGATATCACTGAGGCGTACTCGTTAGTACGTCGAGGTGATTCGCGAGCGAAGGCAACGACGCGATTGCGCGCGAATCGGAATGCGACTAGAACTTTACCGCAACTGGCTGTTCCGATGCGTCGCCTGCGGGCATGTCAAAATATTCTCGCTTCTCAAAGTGAAAGATACTGGCGATGATGTTGCCCGGAAATGCAAGGATTGCGGTATTGAGGTCACGAACATTGCCGTTGTAGAAGCGGCGAGAAAATTGAATCTTATCCTCGGTGTCAGAGAGCTCGCGCTGGAGCTCAAGATAATTCTGATTTGCCTTGAGGTCTGGATACGCTTCAGAAAGAGCGAAAATACTCTTGAGCGCATCAGTAATCATGTTCTGTGCTTTCGCCTGTTCTGCCATACTATTTCCTGCAGCCATCGCAGCGGTGCGGGCCTCAGTAACCTTGGTAAGAGTCCCCTCTTCATGCTTCGCATACCCCTTTACCGTCTCAATGAGATTCGGAATTAGGTCATAGCGACGCTTTTGCTGTACTTCAATATCTGAGGATGCTTCGTGGGTACGCTGTACCAGTGACACCATGCGGTTGTACATTCCGACAACCCAAAACGCCACAACAGCAAGAATAACAAGTAAAATAAAGCTCATAGTAGTTAATTATTGATTAGAAGTTCTATTATACTCCTTCCTTCCCCGAGGTGGAAGAAGACGCTGTCATTCGGCGATGAGTAAATTTACCTAGTCGATATGCTCCCCAGATAATTAGTGCCCAAAATCCCAAATTGACAATCAAGACCGGTAAGCGCACCAACAGGACAAGGAACAGGTTGATTGATTGGGTTAAGTCGGTGAGCGTGCTACGAAACGCAGCCTTCACCACAGAAAGTGGGCGCCACTCATTTGAAACAACTTCGCCTGGGATTGCTTCTTGGGTAAGACTGATGTGTATGGACGAAAGAGCAACTTGGCGTGAAAGGTAGTCCATTTGCCCTTGCGTCTGTTCTATCTGTGCGCGAGTGTCATTGAGCGCACGAGTGACTTCGAGCACTTCACTGATCTTACCCGAACGTTTCATGATGTCTTGATATTGAGCTTCGGAAGCTTTGAGATTTTTCAAACGTGACTGGAGGTCTACATACTGCGCAGAAACATCTTGCACATTGACGCTTTCATTGTCGACACGGAGTGCAAGCTTTTTGATTGCAACCATCGCCTCGTCAAATTTATCAGACGGTACCCAGATTGTGATATCGCCGCGCTTTCCTCCTGCGCCATACTCCGCGTAGCTTTCATTGCCTGGCTGACCCAAAAGAGAAATTCGCAGTTGAGTTATTGCAAGTGCAGCGGTATCAACACTTTTCACCAACAGTGAAAGATTCCCAGTTTTTACAATTTTTGAAACTCCAGCGGGGGCTTCTGAACTCGGTATTGGAAGCGAAGTTGGGGCGTAACTCTCACCATCGTACTCATTTGCCGCCACACTGTCGTATGCAGCCATCTTATTCATCGCGACTCCCCTTCCTGCGTATCCACCTTCCGCCATCCTAAATGATGGAGCTTGTGAAGTAGTCACCGAGCCAGAGAGGCCTAGTGAGTTTTGATGTGGCATTCCATTTTGGAAGTACATGACTAAAAATACAAATGCAATAACAAAAACAATTCCCTTGATGACTTTCCTTGGTGTAAAATTCATGTTTTTATGATCGTTCATAACTTGGAGTTTAATAAAATATCCTACTTTATTGTATAGCAAAACTTGCTGTTATAATATCAAAATTTGCCTCTCCACGGGGAGTATGTTCTCCGTTGGATTTTCTGATCATAACGCCCCCCCCCATTTCTATCTTGCTAGGGCGTGAAAAAAGCCGGTGCATGCACCGGCTTGTTTGCGCCCCTCTCTAGGGGCTACGCGAAGCTTATGGCTCCATTTGCGAAGTCTGGGACTTCAGTAAGCTGGGAATCGCCCAGCATCGTGGTGCACCATTCGTGGATCACACGCATGACGGACCGGATGACTTCCTTGACCGCAGTGATGTCGATCAACATCCATGTGCCCTGCACACAGATGACGACCTTCACCTCGTTGACCTTGGTTCGCACAATGCTGTACCCGTTCTTGGAGTCGCTCTTCCCGGCGACAATCCTCGGTTCCATCATTCGCTCGACCGTGCACTTCTCTTCGACGGCCGTACGTAGTCCCTCGTACAAGGACTTTGCTTTTTCGTGCATTCGTTCTTCTCCAGGTGCTAGTTATGGAATGTACCTTGCTCTTTGGTTATGAGCGAGTCTATTCTCACATAAAATGACTTACTGTCAAGTACAAAAGCCTCACACAAAAAGAACTCCAGAAGTTCATCACTTGGAGTTCTTTTTTGTATAACTAGAGAACTAGTAGCCCATTTCTCCCATCCCGCCCCCCATCCCGCCCCCCGAAGGTGCCTCTTTTTTCTCGGGAATGTCCGAGATAGCAACCTCAGTAGTAAGGAGTATCGCTGCTGCAGAAACAGCATGTTCGAGTCCAGCGCGGGTGACTTTTACAGGGTCAACAATCCCAGCCTTGAGCATGTCCTGCACAAACTCATCCTTGGCAGCATTGTAGCCAGCATTTCCTTTCGCGAGGGTAATCTCTTTGATGAATACCGCCGCGTCATCGCGTCCAGAGTTAATAACAATCTGCTTAAACGGAGCGACAAGTGCGTCTAGTACCACATGATAGCCGATGAGGAACTCGGAGTTCTGTTTATCAAAGTGTCCCTTCTTTGACGCCTCGCTTTTTCCTATCTTCTCGGCAAGTGCACTTCCCACCCGCACGAGCGCAGAGCCGCCCCCCGGAACGATACCCTCGGCGATAGCCGCTTTGGTGGCTTTTACTGCATCCTCAATCTTGAGCTTGAGGTACTTCATCTCAGTCTCCGTCGCAGCGCCAACCCGAAGGATGGCAACACCACCCGTGAGCTTCGCGATACGTTCCTCGAGCTTCTCTTTATCGTATTTTGAATCGATATTTGCGAGTTGCTTTTTCATTTGCTCAACCCGCTCAGTGAGCTTTGCTTTCTTTCCTTTCCCGTCAACAATGATGGTCTTGTCTTTGGTGGAAATGACCCGCCCTGCACGACCGAGCATCTCAACAGTCACGTCTTCGAATTTCATTCCTACATCATCAGAAACTACAACACCGCCTGTGACGACCGCGAGATCTGCAAGTAAATCTTTTTTGCGCTCTCCGTAGCCAGGTGCTTTCACTGCAAGTGCAGAGAACCCTCCACGCAGTTTGTTGACCACGAGTGTAGTAAGTGCCTCTCCGTCGACATCATCAGCGACAATCACCAGCTCTTTATGTCCGGTTGATGCCATTTTTTCGAGGAGTGAAAGTATCTCCTGAATACTGGAAATCTTTTTGTCGGTGAGGAGTACGTAGGCATCCTTAAATACAGCCTCCATACGTTCTGTGTTGTTGACCATATATGCAGAAACGTAGCCTTTGTCGAATTCCATTCCCTCAACTACTTCTGACTCGATACCAAAGCCTTGTGACTCCTCGACGGTGACGACGCCGTCCTTCCCAACTTGTTTGATGGTAGCAGCAATTTTCTTTCCCATCTCTCCCGATTCGACAGAGATGGTTGCGACTTGCTCTATTTCCGCATCGGTCTTTATTGGCTTTGCCATTGTGTGGAGTACCTCAACCGCATCACGGAGTGCCGCCTCCATGCCACGACGTACGCCCATAGGGTTCGCGCCCATAGCAGTGCGACTCATTCCCTCAGCAATCAATGCTTGAAAAAGGACGACTGCGGTAGTGGTGCCGTCGCCAGCTATCTCGTCTGTTTTTGAAGCGACTTCTTTTACTATCTCAGCTCCCATGTTCTCCATCTTGTCTGGAAGAGAAATTTCCTTTGCAATAGAGACACCGTCGTTGGTAATGGTTGGAGCACCATAGCCCTTGTCTAAGACGACGTTACGTCCGCGCGGACCAATAGTAATTTTTACCGCATTCGCGACTTTGTCGACACCATTTTTGAGCGCCTTGCGCGCTTCTTCTCCAGATAAAATTTGTTTTGCCATAATGAATTAGTTAGTAGTAAGTAGACCGTAGATCGTAGCAGTCCCAGCATTTTCTATAGTCTACGTTCTATAGTCTATGGACTAGTTACAATTATTTTTCAATCGCGAGGACGTTGCCTTCGGAGGTCAATATCATCTCCACTCCCCCTATCTCCACTTCTTCTGAATCATACCCACGCTTGTACCAAACAAGGTCACCCTTTTTTACATCCATTGCGACCCGTTTGCCCTCACCATTTAGTCGTCCTGGCCCCGTTGCAATGACTTCACCGCGTTCATGTTTTTCGCTGTTCTCCTTTCCGGGGATGATGATGCCAGATGCGGTTGTCGCCTCTCCTATTTTCTCGAGCGGTTTGATAAGCAATCGGTCGCCGAGCGGCTGAATATTCTTCTTAGTTTCTTTTGCCATATAACGTAGTAGTTAAATTGCATATAATAATCTTTATACTTTTGAACTCACCAAAAGGTCACGACTTCAGAAAGCCGTGGTTCAAAAATCAAAAGTACCCCTATTATATGTAGTACAAATAAGGCAGTCAAAGGGGTGAATATTACCACTTGCGCGGTAAAACTTTTATGCTATACTCATCCCACATGGAACTACTGACGCACGCATTGCCGTGGATACAGATTATTCTCTCCGTTGTCCTTATCGGGCTCATCCTCCTCCAGCGCTCTGGCGCTGAGCTAGGTGGAGCGTTCGGTGGAGGTGACGCCGGTGGCGGAACCCTCTACACCAGACGTGGTGCTGAGAGAATGTTTTTCTTCGCAACGATAGTTTGCGGCATATTGTTCATTGCCGTCAATTTCGCAGCGCTCCTTTTGGGAAAGTAATTTCCTCAGTCTAAGGAATCGGGAACTGTTTTCCATAGCAATCCGTGCAAGCCACTTTATGCAGGCTCGCTACCGCTTTACCGAATACAATTATCTCTATTACTCACTATTTCCATTCGTCTTTACTACCACCCAACCGCTATCGCAAAGACATTGTCTCAAACATAAGTTTTGTAATATCACGCTCTAAAACAACGCTACCTTGGAGGACCATTCAATTCACACGACTCGACTCAACACGAAACAACGACTGCTCGCGCAATTGTCACTTATTCCTGCATCAATGAAGACGGTTTTTGCACTAACTCTACTCGTTTTCCTTGCAACTTCTTTTTCGCTTGGGGCGCGAATCATTAATAACTATCTCGTCGAAATTCCTCGACATGGAGGAATGCTGGTCGAAGGAATTATCGGTAGACCACGTTTCATCAATCCTGTTATTGCAAAGAGTGATGCAGACCGGGACATGACCGCGCTGGTATTCTCGGGTCTACTTCGCCCTACTTCTCTAGGAAGTTATTCTCCTGACCTCGCAGCGGGGTATACAATTTCTGAGGATGGTCTCACATATACTTTTACACTCCGAGATGATTTGGTGTGGCACGATGGGGTCGCCATAACTTCAGACGATATTTTGTTTACCGTAAACAAAGTTCGCGATATCGGTCTTGCGATAAAAAGCCCCCGGCGTGCTGGCTGGGAAGGGGTTGAGGTAACCGTCCCAGACCAAAAGACCATCGTCTTTAAACTAAAGCAACCGTATGCGCAATTCCTCGAAAATACGACGATGGGTATTATCCCAAAGCATATTTGGCAAAATGTACCTGATGAGGAATTTGATGTCAGTTATTACAATATTGACCCGATTGGTTCTGGCCCGTACCGCGTCAAAGGACTGGTGCGAGACGGAGAAGGACTTCCCCGCTACTATGACTTGATTGCATTTAAGAAATACCGTGGCGGTGAGCCCTATATTACCGATCTCCGTATGCAATTTTTTGGCAATAATCAGGAGCTTGCCCAAGCGTACAGTGATCAGAGTATTGACCAAATGCATGCCCTTACTCCCGAAGCGGGAAAGGCACTCGAAACAGCAGGGCGTAAGGTTGAGCGGAGTCCACTTCCACGAGTTTTTGCATTCTATTTCAATCAAAACCAACAACCGATACTTGTAGACCGTGCGGTGCGACAAGCACTCGAAGTAGCTGTCGACAAAGATGCTATCGTCGAAAAAGTACTGAGTGGGTATGGCAAAACAATAAACGGACCACTTCCTTTTCTTGAACTACCAGCAAGCACTACACTCGCTACCTCCACAGAAAGAATCGCGTTAGCACAACAAATTCTCGAAAAGGCTGGCTGGGTAAAGAATGCGGCAAATATATATGAAAAAATAGACAAGAAAAAGAAAACTGTTTCACTCCTGCAATTCTCAATTGCACTCCCCGACGTGCCTGAATTAAAAAGCACAGCGGAACTTGCAAAAAGTGATTGGGAGCGCCTTGGAGCTAAGGTGACAATGAAGGTCTTTGAACAATCGAGTTTTCCTGGGGACGTGCTTGCTCCAAGAAAATACGACATCCTTCTTTATGGTCAGGTCATAGGTCGCGACCCAGATCCATATCCCTATTGGCATTCATCGCAACGAAATTCACCTGGTCTCAATGTTTCGCTTTATGCAAACAAAACTGTCGACAATTTACTTGAAAGTGCGAGAAAACAGAGTGATCTTACTCTCCGAAACGAACTACTGACCAAGTTCGTTGAAGCAGTTGATTCCGATGTCCCAGCAATATTTCTCTATAGTCCTGATTTTCTCTATGCAACAGCAGAAAAGGTTCATGGAGTTCACATTGGGATTATCACAACAGAGTCCGAGCGATTCCTTGGAGTAGAAAACTGGTATATCAATTCGGAACGAGTGTGGAAGCTAATTGCAGACAGGATGAGGCGGACCCCATAACAAGATTCAAAAAAAATTATTATTCAATTTACTTCGTTTCATTTTAGGCGAAGTAAAACAACTTAACAGCAGATCATGATAGAACGAAAAAGTACAGGAGGAGATGACAGCGCGCGAGGAAGCGGACGCCCTTTTCAACACAATAACAACCCGAGAACACCTCGAACTGGGGCAGGGGCAGGGGCAAAACCGATGACACCGGGCCTACGGACAACTGGCACCCAGAGTTATGTGCGCCCCGGCGGAGCAACCCGCGGAGGACTTCCCGCAACTCCTCGGAGTGGAGGAGGACGCTCGATGTCACCTCACCGAGGCGACAGCCGAGCTGGAGGAGGGGCCCGAGGGGGTCAAGGAGGAAGTAGACGTCCACAGCAAATACGCAAACCTCGCACCAGTGGACTTTCAGGAAAGCACTTTGAAGACGCCCGCATGCGGAGCGAAGAAATGCGCCACGACCGGGATGTAGGTGAGAAGAAGAAGATAACCATTCCTCCACTCGCACCAGGTGATGTGCGCATCCTTATTCTTGGTGGAGTCGAGGAAATTGGTAGAAATATCTCAGCAGTTGAATATGGAAACGATATCGTCATCATCGACTGCGGGTTCATGTTTAAAGACGAAGACCACCCTGGAGTAGACTATATACTTGCAAATACTGAATACCTCGAGGAACGCAAAGACAGAATCCGTGGAGTATTTATCACCCACGGCCACTTGGACCACATTGGTGGACTACCTTATACCCTTCCGCGTATTGGTAATCCTCCTGTGTACGCACGTAACCTTACTTCTCTCTTGATTCAGAAAAGGCAAGATGAGTTTCCTAACTTGCCACCAATTGACATGAAGATTGTCGAGACAGAAGATCGAATCTCATTTGGCGATCTTGCCGTTCGTTTCTTTAAGGTTACTCACACCATCCCTGACGCAATGGGCGTCTTGGTTGAGACTCCGTATGGAACAATTTGCCACACTGGTGACCTCAAGCTCGACCACAGAGGAGGAGTGCCAACCGATGATGAACTCAAGGCCTACGAGAAGTTCAAGAAGGAAAATGTGCTCATGTTAATGAGTGACTCTACTAATTGTCAGAAACCAGGATTTTCAATCCCTGAACCAGTTGTTCACGACACCGTTGAAGCGCTGATTAAGAATTCACACGGGAGAGTTATTATCGCAACCTTTTCATCACTACTCGAACGTATCATCAAGATTATTGAGTTCTGTGACACACACAACAGAAAGTTGGTTGTCGATGGTCGCTCTATGAAAACCAATATTGAACTCGCACAGAAAGCAGGGCTGTTTAAGTACAAAAAAGGCACGCTTATCAGTATTGATGAAATGGAAAATTATCCTCAGGATAAAATAGTCATGCTTGTCACTGGTGCGCAAGGCGACCCGTTTGCCGTACTGATGCGCGCCGCAACTAAGAAACACAAGGGACTCAAGATTCGCGATGGAGACACTGTGCTCTTCTCGTCTTCAGTGGTGCCAGGTAACGAGCGCGCGGTGCAGAAACTCAAAGACCTGCTCTCGCGACAAGGTGCTCGCATCGTCCACTACGAAACAAGTGACGTGCACTCCTCGGGACACTCCTATCACGATGAGTCGATGTGGCTGATCCAACACATCAATCCAAGATTCTTCATTCCCCTTCACGGCTATCACTACATGCTCCGTTCGCACGTTGATATCGCCATCGCTTCGGGAATCCCCATCGCAAACTGTGTGATACCTAATGACGGTTCAATCATCGAAATCCGCGAACAAGGTACCAAGATTGTACACCTCGCAGTAACCGCTCCAAACGAAATGGTTGCAGTTGATGGATTCGCAATTGGTAACATGCAGGAAGTCGTTATTCGCGATAGGCAAATGCTCGCCGAGGACGGTATTGTTGTACTCGTGGCGACCGTTGACCTACACACGGGCAAACTGATGAAGTCACCTGATATCATCGCCCGCGGATTCGTCTACGTGCGTGAGTCGCAGGACCTTCTCAATCAGGCGCGCCTCATCATCAAGAAAACCGTTGAGGATGAATGTCTCAAGGGTACCAAAGGTGTGAACTTCGAATTTCTCAAGGAAGATGTTCGTGACAAGGTCGGCCTCTTCCTGTTTCAGAAAACTTCGAAGCAACCCATGGTGATTCCTGTTCTGCTTGGAATCTAAAAGACTAAAAAAACGCATCCTTGCAGATGCGTTTTTTTTGTTAAAACTATAATTTGACAAAATTACTATTTAGTAGCAATATTTAAGAAGACCTACATTCCAGAGGAGATATCAATGTTCAACATCACTCGCCTGTCCGAAAGTGATTGCGCAACCCTCGCAGAGTTCCCCGGATGGATTGCGTACTTTTACGAAGTTGTGCGACCGCCAGAGCAAACGCTCATATTCACAACAGGACTGTACTACGGACACGTAGAGCTGCGTGACGCACTTGTCATGATCGGGAGAAGCGACCTCGTAAAGCAAGTCACGGTGAACCGCAGAACCCCCGCACGCGAGCGCCTCGACTTCTGGGGCAAGCTCTCGATGAGTACAGGCATCCCGATTCTGGCTGTCGACGAGAAACCGGTGAACAATGACTCGTTCAACATCATCCCGCTCTACAAGGTGTACCCAGATCGCCGAGCGGAACTCTACCATAACGGTGAGGTACTCCATCAACGACTCGCTTTCGCATGACGCGCTTCCTACTTTGCCCCCACCTTGGGGGCAATCTTCTTTTTAGAGCATGTTTCTACGCTATAATGGTTGCATATGTCTTTTGCATTTTGGAAAAGGAATACACCACTGTCGGCAAAACATGCATTCATTGTGCTTTCGGTGTTGATGTTCTTTTTTTCTGCGCAAGTGTCGCTCAATATGTATGTCGACTCTTCGTACTTAAAAAGTACAATTCTTGCGACTCCTAGTCTCTCTGGCTCAAGCCTGTGGTCTAACCCTGACCACGTTATAGGTGCGCTTTATACTTTAGCCTCCCTATTTACCTTACTTGGTCTTCTTGCGGCACCAAAGATTCTCCGTCGTTTTGGGAACTACAAGTGGACACTTTCAATACTCATCATCCACATTATGTTGCTCCTCGGTCTCGCATTTTCGAACTCTGCATGGCTGGTGATACCTCTATTTATGGTAGAGTCTGCCCTTGTCTCCATTCTCTATTTTAATTTTGATATTTTCTTGGAGCACTACTCAAAAGATGAGAACACTGGGGTCATCCGAGGAATTTTCATTGCCGTCTCTTCGATTGCTTGGTTCATGCCACCATTCTTCGCAGGTATCATAGTAGACAACTATGGCTTCTCGCTCGTTTATTTGACAGGGGCATTGCTGGTCATCCCTACGGTGATCATCATGATGATGTACCTCTCGGGCTTTAAAGACATGCGCTACGATGCACCTTCGAGTCATGTCTCACTAACTGAGAAAAAGAAGAAACCTGATATTTCTCGTATTCTATGGGTACAGTTCTTTCTCCAATTTTTTTATGCGTGGATGATTATTTACGCCCCGCTCTACTTCCATGATGTCATTGGAATTTCCTATCAAGATTTTGGCATGATACTGGCGATTGCTCTTACTGCTTTTGTCATTTTCCCTACACCACAGGGATGGCTCGCAGATAAGTTACTTGGAGAAAAGGAAATGCTTGTTATTGGCTTCTTTTTAATGGGGATTTCCTGTCTGGCTATACCCTACCTAGCTACATACCAACCAAACTTGTGGTGGTGGGCCGCACTCCTCTTTATTGGGAGGACCGGAGCATCAACTGTCGAAACAATGGCAGAGGTGTACTTCTTCAAGAAAATTGATGGCCATGACGCATCTTACATCGGTGACTTTCGGAGAATCCGCCCACTCGCATTTATGCTTGCCCCACTTCTTGCCACCGCACTACTGGAGTTTGAGTTTATAAATCTCGGAGGACTTTTTGTTGTGCTGGGGTTTGTCATGCTCATCGCTCTGTACTTCCCTATTCACTTACACGACACAAAATAATCTCTATTCGCCAATGACACTCTGAGTGGTCGTTGCATTCACTCCAATACAGAGATTAAATGCGCTCACTTGTTTGTTAAATGTGGCAATATCATTTTTCGTTGTCGCAGCTAGCGTATTGTACTTGTCGACAAGTGCATTAAACTGTTCAACGAGTGCATTGTAAACTGCTGGATCACCGCTTGATTGTTCGATAGTCACGCGCAGTGTTGTGAGTGTCTGCTCGGATGCTTTTATAAGCGCTTCTTCTTCTATAATCTTTGCTTCAAGGGCATTCTCTGGCGATGGGCATGATGAAAGTGGCCGACCAAACTCCTGCACTGCGTACCACACTACTCTCCCTTGGTACCCTCCCTCAAGCACCGCGATTCCCACCTCACTATAATTTTTGTTGAGAATATTTGCTCGATGGCCAGGTGAATTCATCCACCCAGTCATTACCTCGGCACTTGAACTGAAGTCACCCATCGCAAGGTTTTCTCCAAGGTAGATATATTGATAGCCATAGATTTTTGCAAGCGCCGCAACATCGACTCCCTTTGGTGATACGTGAGCAAAATATTGTTTGTTTATCATATCGACCGCCTTGCCTTCTGCGATAGCAGATAGCCTCTTATTGAACCCTAGTGGCAGTAATCCCTCTTTTTCACGTTCTTGATTAACTATGACAAGTATATCTTTTTGATTCAGTGCACCACCGGCGTTTGGACTACCAGGTTCACTCGAAGTAGCTAGGGTCGAGGTGGGAGAAACGATCACCGGCTTTTCAACGATGAGTGGCAGGGGGGTTGAGATAACAGGATTACTTGCGGGAGGTTTTTTTACTACAACTTTCACTGCGGGTTTAGCCTCCTGAGCGAGCTTCGTGGTTGTGGACTGACGTTGCAAAGAAACAGGAGTTGAGGAAGCAATACTGGGAGTACTCGAAGTAACTTCACTACTTCTTTCAATTGCTTTCGTTGTGCTCGAATTCGGCAGGTTTTCTTTACTGAGGTGTGTATTTACTTCGCCACGAAGAAAGGGACCCGGGTCAAAACCCTGCTGCATCGTATAGAGCAACAGAAAAAATACTATTGTAAAAATACTCGTGAGAATGCTGAGGAATTTTATAACTCTATCAATCATGGTGTGATTGCCAATATGACAAAATTATACCATGTCAAACTAGGCTTCCTTCAAGCCATTTATTGCGCTATTATAGCTCTATGCCAACACCAGAAAAAAGCAAAATTGCCCCTATGGGTGAGACGCTCGTTTGTATCAATATACCTGAAAGTCAGGCTATGCGTGATCCGCATACAATTCCCGAGCTCGCACTCGGAGCAAAAAACAAACGTGCATCGCGCATTGCCGCAGAGTTTGATAATGGACTTAAGTTTATAAAAAAATATCCGAAATCAGTCACTGTGTATGGTTCTGCTCGCTTTAAGCAAGGTAACCCTCACTACAAGGATGCACGTGCGCTCGGCTACCGACTCGCCAAAGCAGGATATGCAATTGTGACGGGAGGAGGACCAGGAATTATGGAGGCTGCAAATCGAGGAGCGAAAGAAGCGGGAGGAGACTCAATCGGTCTCAATATTGAACTTCCCAGTGAGCAGATACTCAACCCATACACTACTGATTCATTGTCCTTCTTCTACTTCTTTTCACGCAAGACGACAATGTCATTTTCCTGTGAATCATATATCTACTATCCAGGGGGCTTTGGGACGCTCGATGAACTGTTTGAAATTCTCACACTGATACAAACCGGCAAAATTCGCCCAAGTCCTATCATTTTGGTTGGCACTGATTTTTGGAAGCCACTCGAAGCATATATCAAAAAGGAATTACTTGAAGCACATGGAGCGATTAACAAAAAAGATCTCGATCTCTTTGTTATCACCGATGACCATGATCTCATTCTGAAGCTTGTTACCAGCAACCCTGTGCGTAGCCAGTAACTATTTTGTCAGCAAAATAAGGAATTCCTTGTTGCCGTCTCCGCCTAAAATCGGAGACGGTTCTGCATCACTTACCGTAAGCCCAAGTGAGCGAGCATAAAGTGCAACTTCAGCAATTACACGCTGGCGCAATTTTTCATCTTTTACTAGACCTTTATTTATCGCCTCTTTGCCGACTTCAAATTGGGGTTTTATCAGTGCGATTATTCTTCCTCCTTTTTCAAGGAGTGACATTGCCTCTTCGAGTACCTTGGTGAGCGAAATAAACGACACATCAATAGTGACAAGCTCTGCCTTGAGTGGAAAATCTTCCCTCTTTACTTCCTTAATATGAACTCCCTCCATATTTGTCACTCGCTTATCAGCACGAAGCCTTTCGTGCAACTGCCCGTGTCCAACATCAAGGGCGTATACGTGTGCAGCTCCTCGTGAAAGGAGTATTTCGGTAAATCCGCCTGTTGCAGCACCAATATCAACAACATATTTACCTGTCACATCAACAGTAAAATGGTCGAGTGCATGGAGTAGCTTCAGCGCAGAGCGAGATACCCAAGGGATGTCGTTACGTGAAAGCACCACGATATCATCCTCAGCTGTTTCCTCTGATGGATCAGTAGTCACTTTGCCATTGTGCGAGACTGCTCCTTCTTTGATCAACTCTTTCGATCTCCCGCGCGAGCCTGCAAGACCGCGTAGTACGAGTGCCTTATCTAAACGCTCTTTGTCGGCCATAAACCTTAGCCTAACTCATTTTTGACAGTTCGGGTAGCTTGTCCACAGGAATATTTTTGACAGTGGGTGTGCAAGGGCAAATAATGAATAGAGATTCGGCTCTCCAGTCCCCCACCCGACGATCATATTTATAAACCAAGTTATTAAACTTTGAAAAGGTCGTTCGGGATGGGCACTGGCCAGCTGACACAAAAACACCACACAATATGTGTGGTGTTTTTGTATTTTCTGATAACATCATGGACTTAGGAAAAATCGTTTATATCCGAGGCGCCAAGGAAACGATGTCTGCGAGACGTACTTACTGGTACGTTGTGCAGACTCGTGACGCAGGCAACGACGGAGATTACGATTTTTACAAGTCCTGTTATTCGACGAACGTGAGTGCAATACCCTTCTTACCAGCTCGTCCTGTGCGGCCAATGCGGTGCACATAATCATCATAAGATGACGGGAGCTCGTAATTGATGACGTGTGAGACGTTGGGTATATCGAGACCACGGGCGGCCACATCTGTCGCGACCATTATTTGCACTTTCTCATCTTTGAATTGTTTGAGTGCATGTTGGCGCTGTGGCTGTGACTTATTTCCGTGTATCGATGCTACCCTGAATCCCTCACGAGCAAGCGCAATGGCAATTTTTTCAACCCCATGTTTTGTACGTCCAAACACGAGGACTTTCTTAAATTCTGGTTGAGCGAGCAGTTTACACAGTGTTGGGAACTTATCATCCTTGCCACTTATTCGAACCACATCCTGATCAATATTTTTCCCTGTATCATTTTTCTTAACGGAAATTTTGAGCGGATTGTGGAGGAGTGTGTTGGCAAGTGACTCTATTTCACGCGAGAATGTTGCCGAGAAGAATAGCGTGTGACGCTCACGTGGGAGCATTCCAATAAGATACTTAATGTCGTGAATGAATCCCATGTCGAGCATTCGGTCTGCTTCGTCGAGCACGAGGTTGTGAAAATTCGAAAGATCGAGTTCTCCGCGCTCTATCAGGTCTTTGATTCTTCCTGGTGTTCCGATAACCATGCGGACCTTTCGGCGAAGGCGTTCGATTTGCATATTGATCGATGCACCACCAACGAGGAGTACTGAGTAGATTCCGAGTCCGCGTGCAAAGCCCATGAACTCTTCGTCTATCTGAAGTGCAAGTTCGCGGGTCGGGATGACCACAAGAACCTTCTCATTGGGATGAAGAATCAACTTGTTGATCAGTGGAATGAGGAATGCTGCGGTCTTTCCTTCGCCGGTATTTGCAATACCGATAACATCGCGACCTTTGAGTATATCTGGGATGGATGCATCTTGGATTGCAGTTGGGGTGACATATCCTTTTGCGATAATATTCTTCTTCAGTTTCTCGTCGACTTCAAGTGCGGCGAACTGGTGGGTAGGAATGTATGGCTTTTCCTCCTCAACAATAACTGCCTTTGAAACAAAGCGCGCGACATTGATATTTTCTCCTGGGTTACGATTTCCCCCACGAGACCCGCCACGCGAACCACCAAATGATGAGCCACGACTGCCGCCACCAAAACCACCGCGTGAACTGCCGCCACCGTAGCTTCCGCCACGTGATGAGCTCGGTCGGCTTCCACCAAAACCACTACTCCGTGATGGGCTACGCACCTCGCCACCGCTTGAAAACATGCCTGGACCACGAGGACCTGAAGACTTTCTTGGAGGCTGGTATTGACCAGTTCCCCCACCAATTCCACCGAGCACAACGGCGCGGCGAGTTCCTCCACTACGGGAAGAAGCTTGTTTCTTTTCGTACATAATACAATAGATTAGACCGGAACGTTGGGGAGAGGACCAGCAAAAATTAATGGACATGATTGTCCCACAAACGCCTTACAGGCGCTGTACACCTTTTGGAGATTTTAGAAAATCTCTCAAAAGGTCTTGCAGTGTGGCTCCCGTAAACGGGTTCCCTAACGCCACACTTCACCCCACAACAACTCCTGTAACTACCGTTTGTGGTGGTCTCTACTTTTTTCTTCGTCCGTAGACGGAAAAGAGGAATTCTTATGAGGTCTTTATACTAGCATGAACGAAGGAAATAGTCAAAATATTGCTTTATTTAAGAATAATTTCAGGCGAAAATATTTGACCTAACTTAGTAAATGTGTTATCATATTACCAGTGGGATGTCCCACCGCAACAGAAGGTTTGCCATGTTCCGTAACATCCGTATTCTGGTTCTCGCCAGCCTGGCCGCAATCCTCGCCGCCTGCGGAGGCGGCATTGGGGTCGATTCGAACGGCAACGTCGTCTTCACGGCGTACGTCTCTGTCGCACCAGTGGTGGTCACTACCCCTGTGGTGGTGGTGCCAATGCAGTACTTCCCGCAGTCCTGTATCGTTTGGGAAGGTGGCAACACCTACCGGCTGTACGGCTACGGCTACTACGGCTGCCCGCAGTTGGTCGGTCGGGATCTCCTGTCGCTCTTCGAGTCGACGTTCTACCAGTACTACGTGGATGCATGGACGTACCCCAGCTACGGGACCGTCCGCATCTCCCTCCGCTGACCTCCGCAGGTCAGTCAAAAATCGCCCTCTCGAGGGCGGTTTTTTATACAGGCAATGAAAAGTCGAGGCGAAACTCAGTGCCGTACTTCCTGAAACCAAGTCGCTCGTACCATACGTGTACACCTACTCGCGAACCGTCATTTCTACTGTTTGCGATCTATTTATAGCACTGCTCTTCTTTCGCCCGCCGGAGCACCGCTTCCATGAGCGCATCTCCAATGCCCTGCCCCCTGCTCTCCTTGTCGACAAAGACGTCTTCAACGAAACCGAACGGCTCTTTGTGTAGATCATTCTGCATAAGGTAGAGATAGGCATGCCCCAGTTCTTGTCCCTTTATGACATGTGCAAATCTGATTCCACGTGTAACAAATTCTCGCGTGTCCATAAGTACTCTCCAAGAAGTGATTCCAAAAGTGATAACTCTCTGGAATAAGCAATGTAGCAAAAAACCGGAGGCATGCCTCCAGTATTTTGTGTTAGTCTTTTCTTTTATTCTTGTTGCGCTCTGCTTCTGAGAGATGCTGCTTCCTGAGGCGGACAGACTTCGGAGTTATCTCAAGATATTCGTCGTCTGCCATAATTTCAAGTCCATTCTCGATACCAACAGTGTGTGGTGGCACAAGGTTGAGTGCATCATCAGTACCCGAGGCACGCATATTGGTGAGCTGCTTCCCCTTGGTTGGATTGACTGGCATTTCATCACCTTTTGCAGTGTTTCCAATTACCATTCCTTCATAGACTTCGACGTTTGGTGCAATGTACAACTCGCCACGCTCTTGCAAATTCGCGAGTGAGTAGCCAAGAGCTTTTCCTGCTGCCATGGAAATCATCGAGCCTTCTGCGCGATGCTCAATAACTCCAGCGTAAGGTTTAAATCCAACCACACGACTCGCCATGATACCTTCCCCTTTGGTGTCGACAATAAACTGATTACGATAGCCCAAAAGTCCTCGTGTTGGTCCTTCAAAAAGCATACGCACAGTATTGTGGGTCTGGGTCATGTGATTCATCAGTGCACCGCGCTCACCCAATTTCTTAATCACCACTCCCTGTGATTCGCTTGGCACATCAATAGTAACCTCTTCGAATGGTTCATGTTTGTGTCCATCAATTTCCTTGATGATAACTTTTGGTTGAGAGACTTGCAGTTCAAATCCTTCGCGGCGCATATTCTCGAGAAGAATTGCAACGTGGAGTTCACCGCGTCCCGAAACTTTAAAGGTATCGCCCGATGAACTGGCAAAATCAACCCGTAATCCAACGTTAATCTCAAGTTCTTTCATCAGTCGGTCACGAATCTGCCGTGAAGTCACAAACTTTCCCTCGCGACCTGCGAAGGGCGAATTGTTGACGAGAAAATTCAGTTCGATAGTCGGCTCATCGACCGTAATCGCTGGAAGTGGCTGAGTTTCAGCGGAGTGGGCAATCGTCTCACCGATATAGATGTCAGGGATTCCTGCCACGATGCCGATGTCGCCTGCGACAATCTCATCGACTTCTTCTCGTTTGATCCCCTTGAAGGTGAAGAGTTTCGCAATCTTTCCTTTATAGGATGTATCACTCCCTTTGATTACCACGACATTGTCTCCGACTTTAATTGTTCCATCGGCAACACGCACAATGGCGAGACGTCCGAGGTAATTGTCATAGGCGAGGTTGAATGGCTGTGCACGCAGTATCGCACCACTTGAACCCGACGCAACAGGAACATGTTCGAGGATGAGGTCGAGCATTGGGGTGAGGTCAGAGGACTCGTCAGTAAGTTTACGTTTTGCAATACCCTGGCGACCGATTGCGTACACGACAGGAAAATCAAGCTGCTCTTTGTTTGCACCGAGATCCATAAATAGTTCAAGTACCTGCTCCTCAGCGAGGTCAGGATTTGCTGCGGGCTTGTCTATCTTGTTGATCACTACAATGGGCTTGAGACCGAGCTCGAGAGATTTTTTGAGTACAAAGCGGGTTTGTGGCATTGGCCCTTCTTGCGCATCAACGATCAAGAGAACGCAATCAATCGAGCGGAGTACGCGTTCGACTTCGGAGCCAAAGTCGGCGTGACCTGGGGTATCAACGATGTTAATTTTTGTCCCTTTATACATTGCTGAGGTATTTTTGGAGTAGATGGTAATACCACGCTCAAGTTCGAGTGCATTCGAGTCCATACTCTCGCCTTCGGCAAACATCCCTGTTTGGCGCATGAGAGAGTCGGTCAAGGTGGTCTTGCCGTGGTCAACGTGGGCTATTATCGCAATATTTCTAATCTCCATATGTAAACTTGTATATTTGGCTAATTTCTTCGTCGTCTGCGTCATGAGTTGGTTCGAAGTATAAGAATACATCTCGCCAACATCACTCCTTGCCTTCTCGAACTTCATCCAAATCTACAAGTTTATAGATTGAGCTAAGTTCATTATCCAGTCAGGCCCATATCTTCTGGAAACAAAACACTCGCACATGCGAGCGAAAGTACCAACATCATAATATATTTTCACAATTTCCGCAATAGCGAACCTTACATCAAAAAGACCTTCGCAAACAGATGAAATTCGAGGCGGCAAGGTCGCGATACCAGCGAGACGTACTCAAAGTAAGTTGAGCAGGTTCGCGGCTGAAGCCAACGAAGAAGTTCGCTGTTTGCGAAGGTCTTTCTTATGTGCGAAAATGCTAGAGCTATATGCCAATTCCACCCAAAAAACCTTTCAAATCGACCCGTAGACCCGAATTGGCTCGGCCAGCTGGTAAACCCACATTTGTCGGCAAAAATACCCTCCCCGCGACATCAAAGAAATCTAAAGTACAGCTACCAAAGCCTCCCCGTACGGTGAAGGCGAGTTTTGTGACAAAAGTAGACGCAACCGACTCATGGGACTCTGTTGCATCGTGGTATGACAA
>JAYSWT010000197.1:0-3823 GCA_043717905.1 bacterium
CAGTCGCTAGCACTCACTTGGAAGCACTCTTCTGTTGGCACTCTTGCACTTGGGCGCCACTGCTAGCACTCTTGCACTTGGATCTTGACCTCGGCTGCCAACATTTTTTCAGCTGCTACGTCGCTCTCTCTGGCATGGAAGTGTTAGATTCTCTTGCTGTTTTCACTAATTTTTTTACAAGAACATCTCCCAATTTTTCTGCTCCAGTTGGGCTTTATTGTGGCACCGTTTGCAAGCCCACTGATCAGGCATGTTGTTTTACCACTACAGACTCTTTGGCATTGTCTCTTACTGAGCTTGGTGATCTTGGTGGGACTTGCTGCCCGCAAATACAACGACCTTTAGTGTTTTCACCAAACACAAAGAAGGATTTTACTGTAGTTCCCCGTGAAGAAAATTTTTGGGAGGATGAAAAGCAAGAGATTCTCGCTCTTTTTGATTCTATCGTGGCTGTCAAGGCCGGCAAACCGTGTCCATTGCAGCTGTTTTCGAATGAATCGCTGTCAGCCATCAAGCAGACTTTACTGGAACCGCTTTTCAATGTAAATGCAAAATGCTTTTATTCGCATATTGTACTACGCCGTGGCAGTTTTTCTCTTTCTCCAATTACTGTTGCCTTGCATGAATACCTGCGAGAGTTCATGATTTTAGCTCAGAAATGCCACCAGTTTCTCCGCGTCACTCGCCACTTTTCTTTACGGCTCCAGAAAACAGATTTGCCGGTAGCAAATGGCATCTGTGATAACTCTATACACCCGTTGTCGTGGGTGAATCTTGTTGGAACGTTTACTCCGGGGTCATTTGTTTCTGGACCAGACCTTTTTGATAATCTTCTGCATTGTTGTCGAGACTACAACTTGGCTAACGAAAACGAAAACAACAATGATAGTTCTGGAGCTTTACCAGTTTCTTGGGAGCAGCTGCACGCTGTTGTTGACTGGAGAAGAATTTGCGACTTATTCGGCATCGGAAAAGTCGTCAACAAGGGACCACCGTATGTTTTCTTTCTGATCTGGATTAATCAAAATCATTTTGTTGCAGCTGCCTTGCATTGTGACGGGGACAAAAAGCAGCTTTTGATAAACGACAGCATGAAACCAGACAAGCGACCTGCCGGCGTTTTGGACAAGCTGATTAGCAAGCTTGAAGTTGACCTGGACAACAGAAACTCAGGCATCACTCGTGACGAGAGGAACAGAATGAACTCGCTTGAGCGACTTTTCAAAACCAATGGGTTTGTAAAGCTTCTGTCCAAAGAACCTGGGTTTTTCGCACCGAAACAGCTCCCTGGGTCCAACGATTGCTTTTTTGCTTGTTACAACGTGTTTTTGCAGCTCGCATTTCCCTTACGCAGAGACTTCATTCACTATCTGTGGAATGACGGTAGAGGCGGATTTTTTTTCCGCATGTGGGCTGTGCAGACTTTATCTTCCAATAATTTTGAGTTTCCTACCGACGATATTTTTCAGTCGTATTGTATGGCAATGCAGCACGCCGGAAGTTTAAATGGTATTTATGGATCGATTGAACTTCCGGACGACCACCCAACATTGGACTCCGTGCTTCGACACGTTTCTAGCCTACGGACAAATGCTTGCAAGGAAAATGGTGACCATGAGCAAGACAAAACTGGTGCTGCTGACCATGTGCCGGACATTTTGCTGGATGACAGCAATCTTGATGTTTTACATCCTTGTTTGGACGATACAGCATTGGCTCTGGTGTTGAATGACTGCGGAGCAGCTAACGTGGTTGCCACTGACGAGGACTTGCAACAATTTGACAATGTGGCACCGATTGCTTACAGCGCATGCAATGTGCATACTGTGGCTTCCACTTGTAACAAGCCTGATGTTGACGGTGATGACACATCTCCAAGATGTAACCTCTGTGACAACAACCATCGCGTTGCACCCGCACTGGAGTCACTGCCAGACGAATGGACGAATATCGTAACGGTTAATGGGAAGGATGTAATTCGCTCAAAGCAATTTGTAGTCCAACCTGACGCAAGTTTTGAAGAAGTGACCGATCCATTTTTCTCTGCTCTAAAGACTGTTTTCCTCAAACAAACTGGATTTGCCGGGTATGTGAAACGAAAGAACAGCACCAGCGCGAACTTCACCATATCGTGTTCTCAAAGTTTTGCTGCGCCGAAGCGCAAGTTGAGCGGTATTCGTGCGACGAAGGACCATCAAGACACAGAAGGTGCAGAAGTCGAAGCTAAAAAGGAGAAATGCAAGCGAAAAGTTTCTATTCGATGGGATTGCGAGAACCGCTACTTCATTTTTGTTTCTGAAACAGTTGAGCACAACCACTGCCATAAACCGTGCAGTAATGAAGAGGCAGAAGGTGCGCACCAACTTCCTGAAGATATTATCAAGGGACTTGAAGAGTTTGCGTTTGAAGGCATTGGAAGCATGCGTCGTTTCGCTGAGAGAAGACTAAAAGATCTTGGAGGTGACCTGCTAACAGTCAGCACGCGGCTACTAAAAAATATTAGAACGCGCGCAGTACGAAGCAGTATGGCAGGCGCTGATGCGTACTTTTTGATGACTTCTTTATTGAAGCTCCAGGAAACAGACAAAGGGTTCACGCTGGAGTATGCAGTTGATGAGCAAGCCTCAAGAATCACTCGCATTTTTTTGCAAACAGGAGTAATGGCTGAGCATGCTGTTCAGTACCGCGACTTGGTCTACGTGGACACTGTGTACAACACCAACAAAAACAATCTTCCAGTGACTCTCGCTGGAGCCGTTGACCGCCACCATAAGATTCGGATTATTTGGGTTGCTGTCACCGGGGAATCAACTGCAGACCATGCTTGGTCATTTCGACAGCAGCTCAAAGCAAACGGAGGTGTCTCTCCATTAGTTCTGGGCTGTGATTTTGCGGATTGCTTTCTGTCTGCAGCCAAAGAGGTTTACAAGCAAACCTTTGTGATCAACTGCCATGTCCACCTGGAAAGGCTTTTGTCAAAGCCCGACAAGTGCAAATATTATGCGGAGCACACTTTAACTGAATTTCTCCAGGAGTTTGAACATGCCCTCAACCAGATCTCGGAAAGACAATTTCGGTCCCATATGGATGCTCTGTTGATCAATTATCCCCTCTTTGAGCCGTACTACAATTCGGAACTTAAACCTAAAGAGGCTCATTTTGCGCGATATCACCGAGTTTCGTTATTTCTAGCGGATACAGACAGCACCAACCTTCAAGAGGGGTTAAACTCCGGCATCAAGCAATTTCTCGGCGGTAAGAAAGCTCTTGCAGGACTTTTCATTGGTATTGCCGAGTATTCGTGGAAGAAAGAGCGTGACAGCATTCGTGATGACGAGCGCACGCTCGACTATGCAAGTCATCAACCCGAAATTTTCAAGCACTTTCTCCGAACAGTGCAGAAGCTGTTTACAACGTACACTGCACATGCATTGACAGACAAGATGCGAGGATCTTTTGACAGTGTGGCCTATTTGCAACCCAATGATCTAATGCTCGCATTTCGTGCAAATTTTTCAGCCGTATTCCATATGGATTTGCCTCAAGAAGCTACTGAAGTTAAACTTTATTGGCTTCTACCTCGTGGCCATAGAACTGAGAGTAACGATGTGAAGCAACCGTCAACTTCTGCTTCAGGCCATCGCGATCGGCAACCGCACCACAATGAACATTTTCTTTTCACTTTTTTCAATGACAGCTATCCGGAGTTTGTCTGCACCTGCTTCAGATCTCAGTCTTCCGGGACAATGTGCAGCCATATATTCACGGTCTTTGTAAAGGATCCTTCAACACGAGTTCATATTGGCATGTTAAATTGGCGGTA
>JAYSWT010000198.1:0-1484 GCA_043717905.1 bacterium
ATGAAAAAAACATTACTACTCATTTTTATTGTGGCACTTCTTGCTACCACTACGGTGTATGCGGATTTTACATCATCGAAATGGATGTACTCGAAAGAAATAGTCGGGATTAGTCCTGTGCGTAGTGGCTCTTACGTAAAAGTACACCTCGACAGGGAAGTAAGTTTTCATGCCAATGCAGACCTGAGCGACTTGCGCGTACTTGAAAATGGGGTGGAGACGCCATATCAATTAGTGACGCTTTCACCGGAAGTTCGGGGTGATTATATCCAGAGCTCACTCTCCGACCTTTCTTCGCGTGACGAAATGTCCATGTTTGTCATCGACCTCGGTCAAAGTGGTGTACTCAATGACCATTTGCGGATAGAGACTGAGAGTAAGAATTTCAAACGCGGAGTTTCTGTCTATGCTTCTGATACCCGACTTCCAATTGATGATTCCAATTGGAGACTACTCACCGCAAATGGCTATATCTATAATTTTCACGACGACAAGTCAGGATTTGATGCCGGTGGCGGTGAAGTTGAGTACGGAGATAATACTTCACGATATCTTAAAGTAGTTATTGGTGCGGGTGAGGGGGGAAATGTCTTAGTACGAGGTGCATCGGTGTTTCGACTTTCTACTCGCGACAGTGTTGAGAATATATTTCGCCAGACTGCAACCGTTGTTGATAATGCTGCCAAAAAGACAACGGAAATAACTGTTGACCTCGGTGGTGTTGGAATCCCAACCCATCGCTTAACGCTTGAAACAGCTGACACAAAAAATTTTAGCCGTCGCGCACTCGTACTTGAAAGTAATGATGGGGTGAATTGGAGTTCGGTAGGGGATGGATATCTGTTTTCACTCCGTACCCCGCTCTTTTCTGGACGCGCGCTCACACTTCCTTTTCGCGAGACGCGCTCGAGATATTTACGAGTACTGATTATGAATCAAGATGACCTCCCTGTCAGGTGGGGGGAGAGGGTTGAAATCCAAAGTACAGTGCGGGCAGTAGTTTTCCTCACTAGCGCAGGGAAAAAATACTCGCTCTTGTATGGCAATAGTACTGCAGTACAACCGAGCTATGACCTCGCGCGCTATTTCCAGTATATCGAAAGTACAAGCCTCATACGGGCTACACTAGCGGCAGAAATCCCAAATTCTGACTATCAACTGCCTGTAGCAAAAGCTGTCCCATACTCTGAGAATCACCCAAACTTACTGAACATCGTCTTGGTTATGCTCGTCGCAGTCCTTTCATTCTTCCTACTTTCCTATTTAAAGAAGCTGAAGCATTCACCAAGGGGGGAAAATAGAGAATAATAATCCTCTTACGAATCGGAATCACAAAGGATATAATACACCCAGTGCCCCCAGTACTTATTTGTCAAAATCGATGTACGTAATCTAATCAATAGCTTGGACGCAGTTAGTGAGTAATTGCATTGGAGACTTAAGGGAAATCCCCATATGTAGCCGTTTGGTATTGTAATACGGTA
>JAYSWT010000199.1:0-1482 GCA_043717905.1 bacterium
ACGGGTTTGGCTGGAGTGAGAGTTTGTGGAACTGGTGATGATCTGATCATTGGATGGACAAAGTGTGGTAGTTCAATGTTTGGATGCTTGATTGTGCTGTCCTGATCAGCGAAAGGATCGTTTTCCGAGAAACCGAAAGCTGGTTTTAAACGTGATAAATTAATTGTCTGAGCGGAACCATCTATGGAGAGTGTGGCGTAATTTCCTTGAATGCTTATCAAGGGATAAAGACCGTTGTAGCGGGGATTTAACCCAGAGTCTGAGATGCAACGGAGCCATACGTGTGTAGCTTGCTGGAAAGATTTAGGAACATATGGCTTATAAGAGCTTGAATCAGAGAAGAGTGGATTTGTGTCAAGAGAGAGAAAGTGTGTTCGAGCTGCATCTAATACTTGGAGAGTGGGTTCATTCCCAAGGTTCATGAGTTCATTGGGCATCGATGTGCACGTACCAAAGAGTAGTTGGGCTGGAGAGGATCCAATAGTGCGAGAAGGTGTGTTTCTTCAGCCGAGAAGAACGAAAGGTAAAACACGGGTCCAATTGTACGAAATGGACAAGATTCGGAGTGAGGTTTTTAGTGTGCGGTGGAAGCGTTCGAGCATCCCGTTAGTTTGTTGATGGTAGGCAGTGGTTCGGAGATGTTTAATTCCGAGTTTGCGTGAAAGATTTTTGAACAATTGTGATTCGAATTGAGCGCCGCGGTCAGTTATGATACTGAGTGGGACGCCGTATCTGGCTATCCAGTCTCGTACGATGTGTGTAGCGACGGTTTCGGCGGATATTGATTTGAGTGGAATCACTTCAAACCATCGTGTTTTTCGGTCTAGCATTGTGAGGAGATATGTGGACCTACGAGGTCGACGTGGAGGATGTCGAAACGATTGCCAGTAGGGAAATGCATGATGGGCGGTTTAGTATGCCGCGAAATTTCGTGCTTTTGACAACCTTCGCATTGACTGATCCAGAGCTTAATGTCATGCCGCATGCTAGGCCAGACAACTTGGTTGTGTAACAATTCAAAAGTGGCATGTGTACCTGGATGGTGTAAGTCGTGCGTGAATTGGAAAGCGTTACGGCGTAGAGGTTTTGCGAGAATGTGTCGTAAATATCCGGAGATAGATGAGTCACAGTGGATCCCGTCTTGCACCAAGTGCTTTTCACCGAAAGCTATTATGTCGGCTGCGGAAGGTAGGGGTCGAGAGTAATATCTCGGGAGTAAAGATTGCATTGTGTGTAATGGCAAATGTAGATGCGCGGGATAAGCAGTTTGCGATGATGTTCTCCTCTCCGGCCATATGCTTGATTGTGCAGCTAAATTCTGAAATGTAGCTTATTTGGCGTTGCTGGCATGGTGAGGGGTCCTTCATGTCAAAAATTAGTGTCAAAAGTTTGTGATCTGTGAAGATGGTGAAGGGACGGCCTTCAAGTAGGTAGCGGAAGTGCTTTATAGAGAGGTGGATGGCTAAGAGCTCTCGATCAAAT
>JAYSWT010000200.1:0-1476 GCA_043717905.1 bacterium
CATGTGGTCAGCAGACTGGCACTCGACACCATCAGTTTCGATGCCCTACTTCGGCGCATTTCTAATGATTTCAGCGTTGGTGGATGCACGCTGAAATGGCTGACGTCGTCATCACTGACCTGACGCATTTCGTAGGAGTTGGTGTCGCGCAGTCTGCATCCGTTGCCTGTATGTCCGGCGTGCCGCAGGGAAGTGTTCTCGGACCTCTGCTGTTTGCCATGTACATTTCCCCAATCGGCAATATCGTCGCTGCACACAGTCTACGATATCACCAGTATGCTGATGACACGCAATTGTACATGGCCCTAGAACCAAGCGATGATTGCACCTTCAACGCCCTTTCTAGATGCGTCAATGACGTCAATCGATGGTTTCTCGAGAACGGCATGCTGTTGAACCAGCACAAAACTGAAGCCGTTGTGTTTGGCACCCGTGTCCAGCGGGAGAAGATATGCACCACAGATGGGATAGCGGTTGCTGGTTCAGTCGTTCAATTCAGTGATACAGTGAAGTTGCTAGGTGTCAAGCTCGACGCTATGTTGACCCTTGATCGCCACGTCGCTGACGTCGTCCGCAGCTGCAGTTACCACACTCGTGCACTGAGGCACATCAGGCCGTCGCTGAATCTGGAGACGGCGAAGATGATCGCTCTGAGCATCGTTTCATCGAGGTTTGACTATTGCAACAGTCTACTGTACGGCACCTCATGTGCTAATCTTGATCGACTGCAGGTGGGGCAGAATGCGTCAGCGAGCTGATTACAAGCTAGCTGTCATCACGTACAGAACAAGACAAACAGACATTCCAACATATATGGCGTCGCTTATTAATGACTACGTGCCGGCAAGAACTCTTCGCTCCTCCGATCAACATTTGCTCTCTGTACCTCAAGTTAAATTAACACTCGCCGTCAGGGCTTTTAGTGTTAGTGCACCAACAGTTTGGAATAGTCTGCCGCTTGCGTGTAGATTAGCTACTACGTTAGACACATTTAAACGACTGTTAAAGACACATCCACTTCTACATAGTCATCACCATACGGCGCCTCCGATTCGCTTGCAACCTAGGGTATTGTATTGTATTGTAAAGCCTGTTTGTATTGTCAAACTGTTCTAGATGGTTGGTGGGGCACAAGAAAAGGCTCTTCAGACATACGAGCATACTCTCAACGTCTAAACAAAATTAACTTCTGAAAGACATGAACAAATAATACTTCTGCAGTGAAACAATACAATACAATAAAAAACGGACTTAATACCGCGCCCTATGTCGCAAGCGAATCGGAGGCGCCGGATGGCGATGACTAGGTAGAAGTTGGATTGATTGTATGCATGAGTGAAAAGGTGTGTCTTTAACAGTCGTTTAAATGTGTCTAACGAAATAGCTAATCTACACGCAAGTGGCAGACTATTCCAAACTGTTGGTGCACTAACACTAAAAGCCCTGATGGCGAGTGTTAATTTAACTTGATGTAAA
>JAYSWT010000003.1:0-2573 GCA_043717905.1 bacterium
GCTGCTTGACTGGTCGTATCATAGAAAGAACCATACCGAGACCTTTTATACTCCCTTGGGGGCGGCAACATCTGCAAGCCATCGACTGCCTTGGACAACTGATCTATCAACGCTAGGGCTTGATTAGCCCTGCTCTCTGCTAATGCTGAACTGATTGCTGATTCCTGCGCTGAGGTTACTATCTGAGTAAGTGCATCATAAGCACTTGCCTGAGCGTTACCTGCCTCAATAGAAACCTCATCAATCGTACTTGGAATGACAACACTCGTCGTTGTAAACAAAAGTTCAAACTGCTTGATCTGCTCAGGGTCGCTGAGGAATGATGCTAACTGATCACGAGTGAGGTTTAATCGTGTAGCCATTTAAAATGCCAATGCTTCGATCTGCGCCTCAAGTCTTACCCAACTCAAATGGGCATCGCTATCACCCCTGAACCTTTGGATGCGCCAGTTCCTCATGTGACCTTGCTGAAACCACACTAACCGCTTGGTTCTGTTCCCAGTTGTACCGACACTTATGAACCGATCTTGCGACCATGCCTGTCCGTCATAACAATAACTTGTGCTGATCTGAGGGTTTTTACCTAGTTCAACGCTGCCAGTCAATGCCACTAACTCTAACTTTTGGAATAATGCACCATTTCCCTTATTGTAGGTAATGGTGGTATTGAACACCCATCCGACTTGTTGCCCATAATGCGAGCCGACATCCGAGACCATATAGCCAACTGTATTACTTGTTGGGTCAGCAATCAGCCACTTATCAAACGCCCATACAAAATTCTTGGCTCGATACTGACTGTATCCAATCAAGGAGCTACTCAGGGTAAACCATACAGGTGTTTGAAATGCTTGTGATGCTACTGCATCGTAAACAATCGTTTTATCAGGCAAATGAACATATAGATGATTGGCTGACTTATCATTTCTTGCTTCAAATTTGATCTGCGCCAATTGCGCCTCAGAATATTGCAAAAGTTCAAGGTCTATTTCACTCGTGGCAATCTTGTTTGCTTTGCCATTTATGCCCATAAAGATCGAGGGTGATTCATTACGACCACTTCCTAAAAATGCAACAGTTTCCATATACACACAACAGGCAAATGTACCTACACAGCCACTTTGGATTTGTGCGCCAGCGATGCGTTGAAATGGGAAAAATGCCCCACCGATATTTTGGAATACCTCAATCGTATTGGTGTTAAGTGCGTAGACTTCATTACGCACTTTCAAGAGTGCGACCACGGGATCAGGGTCAGCCTCACTTGAACCATATTTCAAGGGGTTTACTTGCGTGGGATTAGAGAGTTCCGTCACGATCAAGAATTCGCCATCGGTGGTCATAAAATAACCATCGACAAATACGACATCAACGACCAAACCTAAATCAACGTCAGTCACTTGCGTTAGCGTTGTGCCATTCCAGTAATACAAACGCCCACCCGAAGCAATGGCTAGATTGTCAAAACTATAATCCAGCGTCACAAAGGTATTGATTGGGCCACCGACATCACCCAGAATCGTCACCGTCCCAATACTAGAGACTTTGACAAGACTTGTTCCCATCACCCGATACACTTCATTTTTGTATAAAATACCGCCTCGATCAGTGCCTGGCCCTGTGCCATTGCTGACTATTCCATCAGCAGGTTTTAAATATCCAGTGCTAATGCCTGAACTTTGTGGAACTGGAATCAAGTTAACAGGGTAGGCAGTCCGTATATCAGGACTGGTATCCGTATAAATTCCATTAAGGATTTGCAACTGTGTCACTTCTTCGCCTTATTGCGTGCTGAAATCTTCTTTGCCTTAGCCTGTGCGTCTGCCTTGCTCGATGCACCCCAAGCATTGAGACTTAGAAGCAATCGTGTTGGCTTACCATCTTTGTATTCAGGGCCATCATTACCGCCCATTCTCGCCAAGAATGAGGCTCTGCGAGGATTGTCACCTGTCTTAACTGGTGGCTTAATGTCATGACCAGCAGCCTTGAGACTTGCTCGACCTGCTGCATTAAGACCACCTTTAGGATTCTGACCTGCTTTAGTTTGCCAAACTGGAGTTTTCATCTAAACCTCTTTATCTTCTCTGCCACTTTCTTCGGCTGCTTGACAAACTGCTTGCCCTCTTTTGTACCTTCACGTTTGGCTCGGCTTGTTGCAGCATATTCGGCAGAGCTTAACGCTTCAATCGCTTTTTTGGGCAGATAACGCTCTCCAGTTACAGAAGATGGCTTGCCACTTTTTGTGCGCCAATCCTGTTTTCCCCAATCGGATAGAGACTTTTGTGGAGCTTTCATTTCTTTTTTGTAGCCTTTAATGATTTTGCTTCAACCGCTTTATAGGCTTTTTTACCAGCAGCCAGAGCCTTTTTATCAATTGCCTTTGTCTCGCCTTTGGGTTTGACTTTGGTATACATATTCATCGCTTTCATGGTTTTCCTTTGGTAGTTTTTTGCTTCGGTGGAATGTGCGTCACGACCATACTTGCAGCCGTGTGTTTTAACCCAGTCATAATCTTGCCACCAACTTTATGAACTGGCCCTACAAATACTTTGCCATCTTGTAAGTAATGTTTA
>JAYSWT010000021.1:0-2398 GCA_043717905.1 bacterium
ATCAGTCAAAAAATCGGAAGGAGCCAGAGAAATTCTGTCAATGACGAACGGATCGCTGCCCAAAATTCGAGAACCTTTCTCTGGAGATGAGGAGCGAATAGGGACACAGGGTATGACAATAACAATTGTTGGCCATAAAAATAGATACAGCATTGTTGAGACCAATATTTGTTGTGACCCTCCCTTCCCGCCGTCTCCAACCCTTAACACTGAGCCAGACTACTTACTCCATCCCAAAGTCGTGGTCTCAGAGGACGGATTAATTAAAATTTGCCCTCAAGACTTTAGGTCAGGCAATAAAGAAGTTTCGAATTTAAACAGGGGCATTTATAACGAGATATACGAATTGATCCCATTCAGTACACGATACACGCACATATGACAGACGCTGTGTGGAAATCGCTTAATGTGATATGGACTACGATCAGACACGCTGAGACGATTGATGCGATAAAGCAAGGTGATTATGATGCATGTTTCCCAGTGTCGGATACATCGTGTCGAATCATAGACGAGACAAACGATGTAGTTTCATTTGAAAGCAAATCAATGTCATCTGATGAAATGGACGATGTGGTCACATGCACGCTTGCCATAGTGAGTGCCGTTTTCATTCGTCAAGAACTAGTCAGTGGGTACAGCACCAATGACATCGACGCGATGTCAACCGACAACGTGTGCAGTTCTATCTACAATCTGGTCCACAGTCTTCGGATAAACAACGTGTCTGTGAATTGTATCGACCAACCACTGTCGAGTCTCGTGCTGTTTGCAATCCGATGCGATGTGAGTGCATCATCTCCCATGTACAAGTGGACACGAAATCAAAACGCACCACTTCTCATAGCGATTTCAGATGGTATATGGAGACGACTGAATCGAAATCTGAATGCGGAAACGATCGCAAATGATGCTCGATACAAATCAGACAGAACAAAAGCTGTGTACTTGTTGACATCTTCGTTCGCGGGTGATTCAATGCGCACACACAAGGCACACAACGACGTCGTGAACAACTATAAGAGCATACAGACAGCAAGCGCCAACGCTGATATGAAATACGGAGATCTCTCATCCGCATCGACGCGATACAAGGAGAAGGCAGGTCGCATGGCGGATGAGTATCGCCGAATATTGATACACGACAGAGTACCACTCTCCGTGTGTGCAACTCTGATTCACATGGTGAGAGGAGTGATGCCGATAAAGGGGCAGTCACTCGTAGTGTATCGCGATGACAATACAAACGAGCAGATCATCACAACATTCGCATCTAAATTTTCATTTGAGATAGTGATAATACCTATCGCCATTGCTGACTTGCAATTCGTAGACTCACATTGTCCTTTTCATGTACTGCTGACGACAACGGACAAGCTGCAAGTCATCACCCCAGCGTCTCCCATCATAGCTATCGTATGTGATCGTGTAAAGGAGCAATTCACGAATTCGCTTGTCATACCAAACAGTGACAACCGTCTTCTTGTCATAAACGGTAACAATTCGGCAATAACGAGTCACATCGACTTACAAGATCCAATCGGAGTGCTTTTCCGTCTCCAGTCGATATGTGCATATTCGCCATTGATAATGGATATGACAATGCGGATTTTCGATGAAAGTGTATCCGATGACGGGACACATCGTGAATGCAAACTGAAGTCACTGATCGATCGGATACAACGAGAATTGTCACAGGCTTGCAGTGTCGTGTCGCACATGAAACATGTTGGATACTTGAACTCCTTTATATCGTTTGTGTGTGATACACAACATAGTTGATATATTGTGTGTATATACAGTGGATGTACGTCTTTGTATTGGATTTTAAAAAAAAATGCAATGGATATACAGCTTGCACTCCACAGATGTCTACCGACATATGAAAATTTAAAACTGTTTCACGACAAATTTGCTTACACTGGAAGCGAACTGGATGAATTTATTCGAGTTCAGAATGTGATTTTTGACATTAAACATGCACCAAATTACAAATGCAAGAAATTCAGTAAACGACCACCACCACCACCACCACCACAATCACCATCAGTAGACATACAACCATTACCACCACCACCATCACCATCACCACCATCACCGCCATCACCGCCATCACCGTCATCACTTGAAGTGCAACCACAATCGCCACCGTCATCGCTGCCATCACCATCAAATGTAATACGAGTCATTGAGCCAAATAAACAACAATCAGAACCAGAACCAGCATTGCCACTGTCGTCACTGGCACAAGTGGGACCACCAGAACCAGAACCAGAACCAGAACCAGAACCAGAACCAGAACCAGAACCAGAACCACAACCAGAACCAGAACCAGAACCAGAACCAGAACCAGAACCAGAACCAGAACCAGAACCAAAACCAATACCAGAACCAGAAC
>JAYSWT010000201.1:0-9486 GCA_043717905.1 bacterium
CCATTTGTTGAGCTCGCGCCAGACTCTAAAATGACATCAACCTTGTAGCGACCAAGCACGTCGGCAAAGCCACCAATATGATCAAGGTCTGGATGCGAAAGAACAGCAACATCAATCGAACGGTCATAGAATGGCATAATTTCGGAAAGCTGGCTCTGTACTGCCCCAGTCGGAGGTCCTGCGTCATAAAGAAGCTGATTACCATTTGGAACTTCTATATAGATAGCATCACCCTGACCAATATTAAGAAATGCAACAACCAGCTGGTGCTTTTGATGATGGAGATACGCAGCAAAGAGAATAGTGTCAACAAATACAAGCAGAAGTAAAATAAGGAGAAGTGGATGCCTCCTTATCCACAATAATAGTGGGGTTTTATTCATTACTGCAAAACTATGCCAAGTCGAGAGGGTTTGCAACAGCAGCGCGAGTATAAATAAATAAGGTATACTCTTTTGTAATGGATTACGAAGCAATCATCATTGCAACCAGCTACCTTGGAATTTTTCTTTTGATGATTTCAAATGGCTTTATTTCTTTTCCCTCTAGCCAAATTCTTTACATTATCGTAGGATACTTTGTCTCGACTGGCTCATTACTTTTTATTCCCGCATCACTCGCGGGAGCGATGGGAAATGCAATAGGGAACGTGATGCTCTATGAAGCAGTGAGGCGACATGGAATTCACTACCTGACAAAATTTCAGATATTTAAAGTGGATGACGTAAAAAAAGTAGAGATTCTTTTTAAGAAACGTGGATTATGGTTTCTGTTCATCGGCAAATTGCTCCCTGCAATAAAAGTATTTATCCCTATCCCTGCAGCAATGGCGAAAACTCATCGAGGCTTATTCACCCTGATTATGCTCGTCGCTTCATGGCTATGGTCATGTGTCTTTATCGCGATAGGATACTACTTTGGGAAAAATACCGAGGTATGGAAATCGTACGGTACTATCCTTGCGATAGTTGCACTTATCATTCTTTTCCTTTTCTATCGCATGCTTAACTCGAAGGAGGTGCTCTCCGAGCTCGCAAAGTCCGAGAAATAAACACTGTTATAGATTGCTCGTATCTCACCAAGAGGGCAATGCCAATGTACAGCGCGAACACAATAAGTGGAGACATGCTTCCTGTGTGGACTGCTGCAAAAGGAATTTGTGCTGCATACTTTGCAACTGCAAGTATCCATGACAATAACCCATACGATGGGATTCCGATGATGAGGCCGATACTTGGGTGAAGAAGTCCAGCCAGCCCAGAAACAAACCCAGTGAGCATGGTAAGTGGAATGAGCGGAAGGACGAGCAGATTTGCGGGAAGTGAAACAAGTGAGAGCATTCCTGTTTGATAGAGGAGGAGTGGGAGTACCACTATCTGTGTAGCAACTGTCGAAATAAATACTTCCCGCCACATCGGCATGGTATAAAAAAGTTTTGTCCTGCGCTCAAGAATTGGTGAAACATAAATCAGTCCGAGCGATGCAAGAAATGAAAGTTGAAATGATGGATCAAAAAGGAGAATGCTCGGATTTTGCAGTACCATGAGTGTAGCAGCGAGGAGGAGCGCACGCCCCATGTCATAATTTCTCCCCGTCGCTTTTGCGAGTAGAACGATCAGTGCCATAATCGCAGCGCGCATCACCGTTGCTCCCGCGCCAGTCATCAGTGCAAACAGGACAATACCAACCGCGCCGACACTAAGGCTTCCATAAAATCCAAACGAGCGGAAGAGCACCACCAGCCACTCGGCAACAACCGTCATATTGTATCCTGACAGCACAACGATATGCACAATCCCTGAAGTACGAAAACGTTCGAGCCACACTGCCCCAAGTGACTGCTTTCCGCCAAGGAGGAGCCCCGAGAGGAGTGCGCTTTGTGGAGCAGGGAGTGCGTTTGCTATTCCTTCTTCAAAAGATGATTTCACAGAAAAAAGTTTTTCCATAACGATACTCCCTTGATGTTCTTCAAGTATTGAAACACGAGGAAAGAGCATCTGATAGCGAATTCCTTTGGAGCGGAGGTACGCGGGATAATCAAACACTCTTCCATCATCCTCGGTGAGTATTTGTGGCAAAGCAAGCTTCCCTTCCAGCAGCAGTCGATCACCATAATTGTAGAGGGGGAAGCGATTAACGATAACGCGCGCAGTGCCAAACACCGCGAGGGATGTACTTCCTGCCTTTATGTTTTCAAAAGTAACTGTGAGATGGTTCTTGCCTTCGCGGATATCAGGCTCATCTGTTACTATCCCTTCGAGTACGACCATCTCTCCAACGCTCCTTTCGAGAGTGGCATTATTCTCCTTGCTTTCCCAGAGCGCATAACGTTCTACTCCAATCAAAAGCCCGAGAAAAATAAATATGAGAAGTGGAAGTCTTGATTTTCTTGTAAATACATACAAGGCCAGTAAGACCACGGCGCCGAGTGCAAGAAAAACTGAAAACCACAGCGGGGGCGTAAGGAGAGACGCAATGAATACTCCCGAAAGGAATGCGAGGAGGAGTGGCGGCAAAAGCGGAATGAGTCGCTTCATCCGCGCTATCCTAATCCAGAGTAGAGGAAATGAAAAGAGGTGCCGTGATGCTTGCCTGTCGACAGACAGAGACGGGTTTCGAAGCAGCTTGGTGAGGTAAATTTCGATGTGATTATGAATATCAGGCTCGCCTCCCCCAATTCACCTACAGTGGGCCAGCCATATAATTCGGTGATACTGCTTCAACACCAGGCATCGACTCAATCATGGCAGAGATTTTGTTCAGGTCATCTGCATTCTTTGGCTCTGCATAATACAGTTGATAGCTGGATAGCCCCTCGATCTGTCCAATGATCTTACCACCCGTCTTTTCGGCGACATATCGCACTTGTTCTTCGGCCATGTTGTCGTCAATGAAGTTCACCAAAAGCTCCCCTTCGGCAAGTACCATCCCACCGTCGTGCCAAATTCCTCGTGTTTCGGCAACTCCGACGGGAAGTTTGTCCTTCCATACCTCATGCGCAGAGAGTACTTGATCGTATGTTCGTAAACGTGCAACGACCGCAGTTTTTGATTCCTTCGCAATAACACCCGTCACATCGTACACAATGAGACTCTCGGGATCTTCAAGATCGCTCCCGTTCGGTTCGGCGGTGCGAGGAAATGGATACGCCTTCAGTAAATTATACTTATGCTCGATATAGCTGATGGGGTTCATGTCGGTCTGTTTTTTAAACCTGATTTTGAATATCGTCTGGTGCCTGTATGGAAAGTAAGTCCAAACTGGTTCAGACCTTGGTATCCCGATGCTTTGAACAACCACGCGCTCTTCAGTCGCGATGCGACGAGCTTGTTCTATTTCGTCCTTCCTTCCGATGGTGATGTATGCACTATTGGGTTGGATCGGATATCCAGGGGGTACGTCGAGATCCGCTGGTTTTGATGAATACACAAAGTCGCCGTAGTTCTCCGGATCCAGCAACTCACGAGGCAACACCGTCCATTCGGGGGCGTCTCTCGTGAGGTCACGCTGAAACTCGGCGACGTTCGGCTGAGTGAACCGTACCTGAAAGATAAGCATGCCAGCCTTTGCGTGAATCGCCTTCGTGTAAACATCTTTCCACTCAATTGATGACCCTCTTTTCCACACTGATTGCTGGTCATGCCTCGGAGAATACCCAAACTCCAAATACGAGAGAGCGGAGACTTTTCGGAACAACTGCTCGAAATCAGGGGGGTCAAGCACGTCTTCATTCGAAAAACCGAATTTCGGCCAACATTGGTCGTCGCACACGTTTTGATAATGTTCTTCTCCTTTCAACATCCGTTTGAATTTTTGAACATCAGCGTCCGACAACTGATATGTTTGTGCTTCGTTAACAAATCCAAAATCTACACCACATGCAGAGCCCTCACAGGTGCGCCACTCAGGCAGTCGATATACAACATTCTTCACTTCCACTCCCTCGCGCACAAGAATGTCGCGTGCCTCAGACTCGCTGAGCGAGTTCTTAAATCGAACAACAATCTGATCGACATTGGGGTCGGGCTGGGTGGTGTAGAACGCGAGAAATATGGCAAATACCACCACTGCCATTCCTCCAACAACCCACGGAATGATTTTGTTCATATTGATAAAATTCTATCACGCCTTCGCGAGAATAACTTCGGGTAATACCCCGTTCCATATAAGTTTCGAAGCTAGTGTGCTGTGATGAACGGATTGTGAAACTCTTACAAATGCGCTCCCCAAGTGAGAAGGATATGTTTTTCATCCTCGGCCGAGAGTGCTTTTTTATATTTCACCCCGGACTTTCCTTTTACACGCTTTTCGCAGTCGGCCCATGTGGCATGACGCTTTGCGACACCACCAACAAGACTAAGGTACGAGTATGCTTTTTGCCGTGCACGCGACTTCGTGTCGCTGCGTGCCTGTTGTTTCGCTTCGTCAATTGAGATATTCAAAATGTCGATCGCATAATCACCGATCTCACCCTCAAAGAGCCCAGGCTTATCTTCGCGCGCATAGCCGGTAGCTATCTCATCGCAGCGCTCGTTGCCTGCAACCCCAGAATGTCCAGGCACATGTTGCCAAGTAATCACTCCGATTTTCTTTCGCTCGAGCAGGAGTTCGTGGAGCTGTTCCCACAACTCGCGGTTTTCCACAGGAGTTTTCGTCGTCGTAATCCAGTCACGCTTCATCCAGCCATGGATCCATTTTGTCGCTCCGTTTTCCACATAACTGGAGTCGGTGAAAATCGTAAGGTTGCCCGACTCATCTTTAAGTCGAGAGAGTCCTTCGATCACCGCAGTGAGTTCCATCTTATTGTTGGTGGTGTGCATCGCACCACCGCCGAGCTCAACGACATGCTTCTTATCGAGCACCAGCACAGCGCCCCATCCACCAGGGCCAGGGTTCCCGAGCGAGCTTCCATCAGCAAACAAAAGTTGTCCTTCAAATTCATCCATGTGAAATATTTGATACGACCATCAATAGTGCAATAACAGATATTATTACATACAAGAACATCATCATAGTAGCTTTTGGTTGTGTTGGACGTGCATCACGCGACACTGCTGCATCTACACCTTTTTCTTTGAGGTCTTTGAGGGTCCTTTGGATTTCCCCTACTGATGAAAGTCCCGAAAATATAGAGAAAGGTGCTTTTAAATAATACTTCGTTCCTGCAATCTCTAATACTGTTGCACGACGCCCTAAATAACCTTTTCCTAAATTTATATACATATCGTCGTAAAAGTCATACACATAGACAATAAGCCCGTTAATCTCGCCGGAAAGTGTGTTGCGTTGATACTGTGGACCATCATTAGAGACCCAAAATAGCTTGTACCCAGATACGAATGACAAGCCGAATTCATTTGCAGATCTCTTAAGTCGGTATATTCGAATCCATGTGGGAACGGATGCGACAGACAAGCAAAAAATAGAAAATAAGATGAGCAAGACCACAGTCGGAATAAACTCGATTACCATATTCAAGGGAACCAATCTGATGACAAACAAGCCACCAATTGCGAGCCCAACAAGAAAGAGCGCTGCGCCGATAATTTCGATTACCTTATACATGATTAAGTAATTTATAACTGATATCGACATTCTATCACGCTTCAATTTCGAAAACACTAAACTAATCCTTTGGCCAAGCAAGTGACTTTAGCAGATTCTCAACATTAGTATTGTCATTAAAATCAATTTGACTACGATCTACCGCTAGCATTTTTGTTGTGCACCAGCACGGTGCCCCACCCGCCAGGGCCAGGGTTTCCAAGCGAGCTTCCGTCTGCGAACAAAAGGTGTCCTTCGAATTCATCCATTGGAGAAACTATATCATGAAACTATTTTATATCGATGATTCGCAGGCGTAGCTCTGGTGCACTGCGGAAATAGGATTTCTCGAATGTGGCGACCAAGTCCACTCGTCCACCTGTCGTCACTTCAGCATTGGGAAAATTATTCGGACTCATGAAAAATCCGATTGCGGTGACACTACCCCCGCGTGAATTTTTAAATGTCAGTTTTAAATGCTCGCGACCCTTGCCGAACTGCTCACATTTTAAAATTAAAATTTTATCAAAGCGAAATGAAGGTTTTGGATTTCCTTCTCCAAACGGAGCAAGCAGGTCTATTGCGGAAAATATTTCTTCATTGACGTCATCGATGCTGAGCGTTGCCTCGGGAGCAAGATTTTTTTGCTTTTTTTCTTTTGCGGGAAATATCGCATGCGCATCATTAAGTGCCGACTCAAGAAAATGCACTGCTTCCTCTCCCACCGAGAAACCTCCAGAGAATTCGTGTCCTCCCATGTTGAGAAATACTCCTTCGCGCACCGACCGCATCAGCTCAACAATATTTACTCTCCCATCCGAGCGACATGACCCCTTAATAATATGTGCACCTTCCTTTCCCCACACAAATGCGGGACGGTCATACTCTTCGGCAAGTTTATTCGCAACGATACCCGCAACTCCAACCCGCCACTTCGGACTCCCAACCACTATCACACTTCGCATCTCGCGCCCTTCAACTATCCGCTTGGCCTCTTTACTCATACGCGCAACCTCGCCCTTGCGTTCCATGTTGAGTTGAGAGAGGTGACCTGCCCGCGCCATCGCAGTAGGAATATCGAGTGTCGAGAGAAGTTCAAATGCGCGCATCGGCACATCCATGCGCGACGCGGCATTTATTCGTGGCCCAATAGTGAAACCCACATCTTCTTCTGTGAGGTAGCGCTGATCGACATTCGCATCACGCAGAAGTGCGATAAGTCCAGGGCGTGGGGACTTCTTTAGTACTTTGAGTCCGTAGTATGCGAGTGCGCGATTCTCATTTTGAAGTGGCACCATGTCTGCAATAGTGGAAAGCCCTGCCATGTCGAGGAGCCACTTCTCCCAGCCAAGCGGAATATCATCCATCTTCCCCGTTCTCCTGCCTTCGATAAGTATTGCCTGTGCAAGTTTGAATGCGACACCCGCACCGCAGAGCATGTTGTCCGGATAGGTGTCACCTTCTTGTTTGGAATTGAGAATAGTGTGCGCAGGAGGAAGTATATCTCCAGGGAGATGGTGGTCAGTGACAATCACATCGATGCCGAGCGACTGCGCCATTGCTACTTCCTCGATATCGGTGATGCCACAATCAACGGTGATAATCAGGTCTACGCCTTCCTTTGCGAATCTTCCTATTGCTTCGCCATTCAGACCGTAACCTTCGAGATGTCGGTGTGGGATATAATTCTGAAAGTCTGCGACTCCAATTTTTTCAAACAAGTCGTGGAGGATGACCGAGCCGGGAATCCCGTCACAGTCATAATCGCCGTAAATCACAATTCTCTCCCCCCCACGAAATGCCTGAAAAATACGTTCAACCGCTCTCGCCATGTTTAATATGAGAAACGGGTCATGAGTATCACGCTCATAATCAGGCTTTATGAAGCGCTCAATGTCATGGGGTGTGGTAATACCCCGATTGGCAAGAAGTGACTCGGTGAGGGGGTGGAGTAGCGTCATGAGAGACATACTACCACAATTGCCTCCCCTCTCTTATAATGAATACATTACCCTATATTTACTACGACTATGTCACTATTTGGACCATCACGACCGGGAGGAATTACCAAGGAAGAGCTTACCTTTATTCGAGGAGAACTGTTGAGCGCACCGTTCGGCCATGCTGCAGAGAAGCTTACTGAGCGCCAAGTCGACGAAATTATAGAGGACCTCACGATGGGTATGGACTCGGACACCGCACAGGATATGAAATATGGCTGGGCTCAAGTGAACGCTGCTGAAGCTGCAGAGATTGAAAAAGACGCAGCAAATGGGAAGGGTATGAAATATACTTCAGCACAAATCACCCACATACATACCGTACTCGAAAAGTACATCAAGATCGACAAGCATAAGTCATCATTCAGTATTTAATCTACACATATGAAAAATGATTGTATTTTTTGCAAAATAATCACAGGAGAAGTACCTGCAGAAAAACTTTATGAAGATGAGGACACCTTTGCCTTCCTCGACATTCACCCAATCAACCGTGGTCATACGCTGGTGATTCCCAAGGCACATCATGAGAACATGTTCACAACTCCCGCATCGGTATTTATGAGACTCATGGAAAGTGTTCACACTCTTGCTCCAAAAATTAAACAAGCGGTAGGGGCAGAGGGTATTAATATTGGTATCAATAATGAGAGCGCTGCGGGGCAACTCATCTTTCACACCCATGTCCATATTATCCCTCGCTGGTCAGATGACGGTCACGCGCAGTGGCATGGCAACCCCTATCAGGATGGCGAAATCGGCACCATCCGCGATATCATCGGCCAGGAGTTCAAATAGTATTTAACAAAAAACATCCGTTCATCAAGTGGATGTTTTTTGTTGCAAATAAATTTAGAGACAGTTATTCTTACTTCTGCAAGGCTTCGATGCCGGGAAGGGTTTCATTGGCAAGGAAATCTAACATCGCTCCACCCCCTGTACTCACAAAGGAGAACTTTCCAATCGCTCCCATTTCGTTGATGAGTGCGACGGTATCCCCTCCGCCAATGATTGAGGTCGCGCGCGAACCAGCAATCAAGTCCAACAATTCTCGTGTACCTTCGGTAAATCCCTCTTCATAGAAACCTAAGGGACCATTCCAAACAATTAAACTCGCTGATCCAATTACGGTCTGAAGATGCTTAATGGTTTCGATACCAACATCAACAATCATATCGCTTGTATTTACATTCTCGATTGCGCGCGTCTCAGAGCCTGAAGAATTTTTGACCACGACATCTTTAGGGATGATGAGGTGTGGATGGGTGAGATACTCGCTCAGCCCATCAATCTCATCTTTATCATAGACCGATGTGCCAATCTCGTGCCCCGCAACTTTGAAGTAGTTGTTCACTATCGCTCCCCCAACAAAGACATTGTCAGCAGTGTCGAGAAACTTCTTCAACAGTGGCATCTTTGTAGAAATTTTAGCTCCTCCAAGGATAAACAAAAATGGGTGCTCAGGGTGAAACGCGAGTGCAAGTCGCTCTATCTCCTCGGCGAGGCGAATGCCCGTGTAGTGCGGGAGGAGTGTGACTACGCCCACGACCGATGCATGCGCACGATGAGAGACCGAAAACGCATCATTGACATAGACATCACCGAGGGAAGCGAGATACGCTGCAAACTCTGGATCGTTATTTTCCTCCCCTTTATCATGGCGCAAATTTTCCAAGAGGACTATATCCCCCGAAACCATCACATCAGTAATTGCCTTATTTTCATCGCTGCGTAGCCGAGGTAGGAACGTGACGGTTGGATATGATTTCTCGAGGTATTTAGCGACAGGAAGTAACGTGTCTTCAGGTTTTCCTTTTCCAATATGGGCAATAATAACAATCCGTGCACCTGCTTCGCGCAAAAAATTGATGGTGGGAAGTGACTCTTTAATACGAAAATCATCACGAATTTCTCCAGCTTCGAGAGGAACATTGAGGTCAAG
>JAYSWT010000202.1:0-1467 GCA_043717905.1 bacterium
GGTGGAGGTTGCCTCTCAACGATTTCTTGACTAAAGTTTCGTAATTTAGGAGATTTGTCGATCGATTTCTGGGAGTTATCAGTATAAGGATTTTTATTATTCTTCATTATCTCCGGAGAACGCATAATCCTTGGAACATCGTTGGTAAAAGCATCATGCTCGGTTTTAATCTTCCTAAAGTTGGAAGACATATTTTTGTACTCCAAAGCCTGAGACTCAATTCTTTGACGTTGTTTTCTTTCATGATATTCTGACAACGCCGGTCCTAACTGTGAGTTCCTTCGTTCTTCGTTGTGAGTCATTATCAATGTAGTCTTTTCTTTGTCCAGCTTTTTCTCTAATATTCTGTCGAAGGGTAAACTATTTCTCTCTTGATCTCTGTTCTCACATTGGTGACTGGAGAACTTGTCGTTTAATTTATTATGTAAAAAGGTAAGGTCCTCCTGACTCTCCGCAAGATTACCGTGATAAAAAGGTTTGATTTGGGATTTTGTGGATTTCACCGATGGACTCTCCTCGGTTCCGTATACAATGGACTGCATCTGTGAGCTGTTGTTCGACGGAAGTTGTTGCGCATGTCGGAAATATTGGTGAGAGTTCACATGAACACCGGTAGTGTTGTTGTTGTTCGTTTGACTAAGGAACGCATTTATGTTCAGAGGTTTAGACGGAGTACCGCTCTTTTGGTCTCGGCCAATTGGAAGATCAATCTCTGTTGTTGTCGGGAAACAAATGATATGAAGTTTGGGGAAATGTTTTTCAAAGACGGAAATACATGCGGGCTTTATTTCGTAATTCGTTAATCGGGTTCCATGACGGGTCGGTTCTGTGGTAAACATCCTAGGACTTTTCGTTCATATTGATTGTCAGACGATGCAGTGAGGTAAAGACTCAAGGATGGTTTATCAGGTGTTTCATCGTGAGTCGAATCAATGTTGTCCTGAAGTCCATAAAGGGTGTCCTCATCGTCTTCTTCTATTTTAGGACGCTCGTCACTTCTGCACGCTGGAGAACAATTAGTAGTCCCAAGTAATGGTGTAGTAACAAAAGAAGAAGATCCTATTGACAAATCATCACACTTAGTTCTTTCATTCAGCGACAGGTGTATCTTTTGGCATTCCACGAGCAGTCTTTTGATCAATTGGGTTTTGTTTCTCTCTTTGGATTTTCTTCTAATCACAGAGTTGTTTATTTTTAGTTTGTGATCAGTATTGTGGATCTTCTTAATCTTCTGTTTGATGATCGCTGAAGGCGGACTTTCGTATTGTTTTTGCAAGTACTTCTCATTCTGCTTGGAAAGCAGACTTCTGATTTGACCTAGACTATTCTTTGTTTCAGTGGTCTGACCTAAAGAACACAGTGATTTCATCTTTGAGTTGGAAATCTGGTATTGCGATCTGTCACTATGATTTACATCGCTAGTGCTGAGACAGCGCATTTCGTGGCACAATTCTCTACGGACTGGCA
>JAYSWT010000203.1:0-1466 GCA_043717905.1 bacterium
ATTATGAAACCTTCATGATTAAGCCAAACACAAAAGGGGATGAAAATTTGGTGCAGTAGCTGAGGTTTGTGTTAAAAAGGAAGAATGAAAACACAAACAAAAACACAAGTTATCGAATTTGAGCAAGTAGTTGCTCGCGGATGCGGGATGGATGTCCATAAGGAAACAGTCGTGGCAACGGTGGCAGGGGTTGGGATTAAGCAAGAAACGCGAACTTTCAGCACTTTTACCAATGCGTTGCAGGAGTTGAAAGAGTGGCTCAAAAGTTTAGGAATCACGACCGTGGCGATGGAAAGCACGGGAGTTTATTGGAAGCCGATTTTTAATATTTTAGAGGCGGATTTTGAGATTTTGTTGGTTAATGCGAGGCACGTTAAGAATGTGCCGGGACATAAAACAGACAAACGGGATTCGCGGTGGCTGACCAAGTTATTGTTGAGCGGATTGCTCAAAGGGTCGTTTATTCCGCCGATTGAGATTCGGCAGTTGCGAGATTTGTTTCGCTACAAACGCAAGTTGACGGGACAAGTGGCATCTGAAAAGAATCGGTTGCAAAAGATTTTGGAAGATGCGAATTTGAAACTGTCATCGGTGGTTTCAGACACTTTTGGCGTGAGTGCGACGCGAATTATAGATGCGTTATTAGCAGGCGAGGAAGATATTGCGGAATTATTGAAGTTGTGTCACGGGAAATTGAAGCCGAAAGAAGAGGCGATGAAAGAGGCGTTGGTCGGGAAATTGACGCTTCATCACAAATTTATGTTGCGGACGATCAAAGAATCAATCAAGCAGATTGAAGAAATTATCGCCAAAGTGGACAAGCAAATTGATGTCCAAACCAAAGTGTATGAAGTGGAAATAGAGTTGCTGCAAACGATTCCGGGAGTCGGCAAAGACAGTGCGATTGGGATAATCGCAGAGATTGGAATCAAGATGGAGCAGTTTCCAAACGAGCAACATTTGGCAAGTTGGGCGGGGATGAGTCCGGGCAACAATGAGAGTGCAGGTAAAAAAAAAGTGGACGCACGACGCACGGCGATAAATACTTAAAAGTGGTGTTGGTGGAAGCGGGTTGGGGAGCGTCGCGGACGAAAAACACCTATTTGAGAAGCAAATATGAGAGTTTGGTGGGTCGGCGAGGTAAAAAACGAGCACTCATCGCCTTAGGACATAAGATTCTGTGCGCGGCGTATTTTATCATCAAAAACAAAGAACCATACTTGGAATTAGGGGCAGAATATTTGGAAAGCCGAAGAAATAAGAATCAAGTGCAGAGTTTATTAGACAAATTAAAAGGATTAGGAGTGACGGTAGAAATCAAACCAGCAAGTTAAGCAAACACAGACGCAAAGGAGAAAGCAAACAAAGAAAGGTCGATTTTTACTGGAGGGTTTGAATACACCCCGCTTATGAAACTGACAACAAACGCTAAGAACAAAAGGATGTCGCCACGAGCACGCAGATGA
>JAYSWT010000204.1:0-3768 GCA_043717905.1 bacterium
TCCTACGATTGAGTGCAAAGATAAGAAACATATCTGCCGACCACTTTGCTATCCCTTTTACTCGGATGACATGCTCGGAGATCTCCGCATCGGTCATTGCATGTAAGTATTTCGGGTCTACAGTTTTGTCGATGAATTTCTCTGCGAGGTCATAGAGGTAGCTCGACTTCTGCCCCGAGAGCCCAACGGCACGCAACTCCGCAAGTTTAGTTCTTCTTACATCTTCTGGTTTCGGAAATTGTTTTGGACGATACATTTCTCTGAATCGCCGCTCAATGGTAGCTGCCGCTTTGGTTGAAAGCTGTTGATGAATAATAGCGCGCGCGAGTGCACGAAATGCATTGTTTGAATGCACCAGAATTGGCTGCTCAAAACGTTTCGCAATCGCTGCAAATTGTTTGTCCTTCTTGAGTCTTTGCACAGATAGTGCAATCCCCTTCGTATCAAGCCTTGAAAATTCCTGCTGCATGTTAGTCGATATGAAAGACTTCTCCGTTTTTTGGAACTCGAAAATCAAGTTTATTTTTGGTTCGGGTTTTCTTTATTTCTGTAATGATTTCCTCCGGCTCATCTTGACCATCATCGGCAAGATGAAAAGTACTGTGATGAATACCAATAGCAGTCTGCACCTGTAGTTCGTCATAAATTTGCACTGCTTCTCCAGGGGAAATATGGACAGGACCCATGAACCACTGAGGGCGAAATGCTCCAATCGGAAGTAATGCGAGACGAAACTTCTTATATTTTTCTTGTATTCTCTTCACAAACTCGCCGTAGCCAGTATCTCCAGCAAAAAAGGTATTGCCATGGGGTGTTTCAATAAAATACCCACACCACAGTGTATTATCTCTGTCTGAAAGTGCGCGGGAAGAGAAGTGTTGTCCTGGGGCGCAGACGACCCGAACATCCTCGCTCAGTTCATGGCCATCCCACCAGTCGAGCTCGGTGACATTCGTAAAACCTCTTTCGAGCAAGTATGCCTTATTGCCAAGCCCGACAAGAATTGGTGGATTCCACTTTTCTTCGACGCGCTTGAGAGTTCTCAGGTCCATGTGGTCATAGTGGTTATGAGAAATGAGGACAAGATCTATGTGTGGAAGATCATCAAACTTTACTCCAGGGTCTTGAAATCGCGATGGACCAATAAATGTAAATGGGCTAGCTCGCTTACTCCACACAGGGTCAGTGAGGATGTTCAATCCTTCAGTTTGGATTAGTAACGTAGCGTGATTGACGAATGTAACTACCAGCTCCCCTCCGAGTACCTTCGGGGAAGGTTTGCTTGTCTCTTCTAAGTCGCGCCACCTCCAACTCAGCCTATTACGAGAAAAAAGCCACTTCAATTGTTTTATCGTGCTATTTTTTTTCTTTGTTCTGGTTGGAGAAAGTCCGTAACTAAAAAATATATTACCGTCAAAGTGGTCGGTGAGTGCACCGTGATGACCACGCGCCGCAAGAAAATGGTCTGCGAGTTTCAGGAGCACGTACAGCCCAAAAAATGAAAAAACGATGTCCATAGCATTACAATAGCGCGGATGAGTCTAACCTGCAAAAGGAGCGATTAGTTGTTGAACAATCAGTGCGTAACATTTGGTTTATTGTTTTTACCTCCATAGAGTACCAGTACAAGTAGAATCACTGCAGAAAGTATCTCTACTTGGTAGATAAACGGGAGAGTCCCTGCAAAAGCAAAGATGAATGCAAAAGGAGTAACTCCAAGTAGTGTGGAGAAGAAATACGGGAGACTTTTCATTGTAGTAAAAAGTCCAATGGCATACGAAAGAACATCGACGGGAATTGTCATGCGCAGTAGCACAACTGACCAAAATAGGTGCTGTTCTGGAACTCGTGCTTCAATTTGCCTCAACCGCTCGAGGGAAACTAACTTCTGTACAACCCCCTGTCCATAGTGTCGGGCGAGAAAGAACGCTATCTGAGCCCCAACGGTCCAGCCGATAATCGAAAATACTCCAGCAAGCTGCCAACCCCAAAGAGAAGACGCTATCGGGAGGAGTGGCAAAGTTGAAATTGGAGCGACGATAACCGCAACGATAGTAACACCGACATAGGCGAGTGCTCCCCAAAATCCTCCTATCCCGACAGTCCGCTCTATTTCGTTTACATACGTTCCCGACAAGAGCGACACGAGGACAAAAACTCCTGTCACGAGCGCAATAGCAAATAGCTCTTTCGGCTGGATGGTGTGGGTAAACTGTTTCATTTTCTTGGATATATACCTGCACTCTGTATCTCCGCCTTCCTGTGGAGATTACCCATGAGGCAGGGTTAGTATAAAAGCTGCAAAAGTTTTTTATTCAGAGCGGTAAGCGAATTCGCAAACAAAGGAGTGATGAGGCGCTTATTGATACGCGTCGCAGTGGGGTATGGATAGGTCTTGTTAAAAATATCTTTAATTGAGATATTTGCAGAGTTCGCAAGAACGAGTTCTTGTATTAACTCCCCTGCATTCGGCGCAACCATAGTTCCACCTAGAATTTTCCCCTTAGGGGAAACAAACATCTTGGCTTTGCCATATTGATATTCATCAGTAATAGCGCGATCGTCTTCTTCAAATGAAGTGGCAAGCGCCGTATATGAAATTCCTCGCATTTTAAGCTCCTCCTCTCTGAGTCCGTAGGTCGCCACCTCGGGAAATGTGAAGGTCGTCCATGCTATCTTGTCGCCACTAAACTTTCGCTTGAATGGCGAGAAGAAATTTCGGAGTATTGTGGCTGCATGCATCTCTGCGGCATGAGTAAACTGAAACCCTCCTGCAATATCACCGCAAAGAAAAACATTTTTATTTGTTGTTCGTAAGTATTCGTCCACCTCTATTCCTCCGCGGTCATTCATCGCGATATTAGCCTTGAGTAATTCAAGCCCTTCAACGTTGAGCACGCGACCAATGCCGACAAAGACTGCGTCGAATTGTACGTGTACTTCTTTGTCGAATTCGTCGACAAGGATTGCCTCATTCCCCGAAACAAACTCCTTGAGCTTACTCCCGAGCAAAAACTGAACTCCCTGCTTTTTTAACTCGGCAAGGAGTACGTTGGATATCTCAGGGTCTTCTTTTCCCAATATTGTCTCTCCATGGTGAGAAACCAACACTTCTGAGCCGAGAAGTGAAAGTGCTTGGGAAATTTCTATTCCTATTGGACCTCCACCGATGACAAGGAGTTTCTTGGGTAAAATTTCCATGTCAAAAATGTTTTCATTGTTGAGTATACGAGCAACCCGTTCAATCCCACTCTCAGTCAGCACTCTTGGGCGAGACCCCGTTGCAATAACGATTTTTTTTGCACTGTAGGTTGTTCCTGCAACACAAATCGAGTTCGGAGAAACAAACTCGGCAGAACCGAGTACCACCGTCATTCCTCTTCCACGAAACCACTCCGCATTTTCATGTGTGCGGATAATCGCTTGCTTTGCTTTTATATAGTCGCGAACTTTCTTCCAATCAACACCTCCGTCGACTGTGAGACCAAACTCTGCAGAACGCTTTGCATTATGCACCATGCGCGCAACATGGATAAGCGCTTTTGATGGCACACAACCAAAATTGAGACAGTCACCTCCAATATGTTCGTCACTTTTATCAACAAGTAGGACTCTGAAACCAGCCCGATTCATAAACCCAGCTATATTGAGCCCACCAGAGCCCGCGCCGATGACAATAATATCGAAGTTTTGGGAATCCGTTTTCATAACTCTATTATAGCGATTGCAAGAGATAGCCGTAACCTTCCTTCTCCATTTCAGCTTTTG
>JAYSWT010000205.1:0-1458 GCA_043717905.1 bacterium
AAAGTAGCTAATTCGTCAGTACTATTTTGAAATATTCGTACCAGTTCTACAGTTGTTTAGCAATAGCACATTCATGTCTTCTTTGCCTCTTAATGCACATCTAGATTCAACATCTAAGTAACAAAAGCCTTATCGTCTCCAAACCTGTCTTTTCAGTTTTTATATTTCCGGCCGCAGACTTGTCCTAGAACCAAGTCAGATCACAATAATATTATTTGATTGCAAACATCCCTGTCTTTTCAATTTGTAGACTAAGTGAAGAGAAATGGACAACAATAACGACAAGGAAGTCTCAAATGACATCAAGAATTCTCCTACACGTCGTGCTTCTAAACGACAAAAATTGGCCGCTTTGCGCCGAACTTCCGCCGGATCAACATCAACCCAACCTACCGACATTGATCCATCTTTGAGTTTTTCGACAAACAACTCAACTACCAACTCACCTGACATCAATGTGACTCCAACAGTCTCTTCCAACACGTCAGTTCTTCCTACGTTGCCTAGCAACAATTCTACTGTTGCAACTTTTGCAACTTTCAGTGCACCAACAGCAGCTCCATCAGCTCAAGCACTTCCTACTATTTCTTCGCCATCGGTTGTTCTGACCAGCTCAGACGATTCGTTAAGTCAGCCTGTTATTTCGACTCTTCAGAAACGCTTCGTGCATCCTGGAGAGAAGATTCCTCGCTTGACTAAGAATCCGACTCGAGCTCAAGTCATGAATATTACCACGCTCCTACTTACTCGCGACTGTCCATACACTTTCGTTGACGTCGTTCCGATTGATGTGATTCCTCATCTGGAAACACTTCTTCAGACACGTTTCTATATGGATCGTATTGCCAGAAAAGCTTGTTTGCAATGGCGTACCTGGACGGTTGAGCAGTTTTGCTACGAACTTCGCAAAGCTGTTCCCGACACTGCTATAGCTCGTCCTCATTCTTCTGTGAGTTTTTACGAACTGATAGCCAAATTATCTGTTCAGTTTGACCTTGAGAACGAATCTTATGAGTTACTTTTGGATTCTAACTTGCAAGCAATTTGCGCTAAGTTTCCTGATGTAACTAACGAAGATGAGTTGAAGGCCGCTAAGCTCTTAATTTCTCGACTTCCTGAGCAGCCAATCAACTGGCGTGCAGTTCTCTTTCGAGATTTTGATGGTCAAAAGGTTTCTATCGAGACAGTTGAAGATTTCCGCTTCGTTTGGAAAGCTCAACTTACCCGACTTCGAAACCAAGCCCAAGACCTACGAGAGGTTGGTTGGAATTTGGTTGGCACCGACAAAACCAAACACGTTACCGACAATCCAATTCGCAAACGTCCACCTACGATACATTCTGAAGCACCTTTGCAAAAGAAATCAACGAAATCCATCGACGATTCGCTTTGCACTGGTTGTGGAAGAAACAATCACACCATCGACAATTGCCATTTCAAAACCTCTCCATACTACAA
>JAYSWT010000206.1:0-1457 GCA_043717905.1 bacterium
GGATATTTGCTTTAAGCGTTTCTCAAAATCTCTTCTCATTTGACACGCTTTGCTGGTACCAATTTTCAGCAGTTGCTCCAAGGACAGAGGCTCATTGTCGGCGATTGCAAAATCCTTGTATTCTTTGGCGCGCAAGAAGGCGGTCTGTTCGAGGCCTGGTGTTTGATGCCGGCTATTAGCCGTTGGTAGTCCAATCACCACCTTTGGAAATTCTTGGCCTTCTCTGACGGTCATACCCTGCGACTTGTAAGTACTGACGGCTTTTGCAATTCGCAGTGGGATTCCGATCTGACTGCAGCACTTCCTTTCACATTGCAACATCTTGAAGTCCGCGCAGGGATGGGGACGTAGGTTGGATGAGCAATGTCCCACAGTGCTTCGCTTGCCGGAATTGTGCAGGTGGGAAAGTCACCACAATGAATGCCGGTAGTGTTTTCGGATCCAAAACTGGTCATGCTACATTCTTCTTGTAAACAATGTGAACGACTGTGCCTACCAAGCCATTTTTGAGGCCTTGTTTGGATTCATCCAACAAGCGGCTCCATCGATGTCGTTGTCATTCGTTGTCAATCATTCTAAGCGTTTCGCATCTGTAATCGTCATTATTATAGCTTGCAGTTATTTTATATAGCACTGCTACTGCCACTAATGCTGCCGCGGTTGGTTGTTGCTATTGGGACTTGATATCATGGTAGTGCGACAGTTGTTGTCACGCTTCGTTGAGCTAGCACTTCCAGTTCGATTTAATGCAGCCCAGTTTTTGATTCGCAACTCGTTATGACGAGCAACGACAACAACGAGCAATTAAACCTGATTATCGCTATAACAAGCGATTCATCGAAAATCAATGCAATGATGCGACGAGTTTCCTTCAACGACCAGTGAACAAAGCCGTTCGTGCCGGGACACAACAAACAACACTACTGTTTGGTTATGTACCCCAGTGTTTGGATAAGTATTCTTCCCCATGTACTGTACATAAAATTTATGCTCGCATAAAGCTAGCGACACCCCTAGCGTTTATGCTACTCTAATCTGTGTAACAGTAACAGCTGCCTCAAACAGCATAACCTTAAATTCCCTGAGATTACCACCACCACACATCTGAACAAGAGGAATGCAACCATACCGTACCGTAGCGTCGCCTCTGCCTGATGAGAGATGACGGCCGATAAACACTTTGTTGCCAGTTGCCACACAATTCACAGGCAAGGATCTTCTCTAGCAGTCTTTTCAAGATCCCATTGCTTTCTCCCTCTAAGACTGCTTTGTCCTTTTTGTTCTTTTGAAGCCTTGCGTATCCATGTTTCTTTCGACCCCTCGATTGAGCTTTCGCCATCTGATTTTGCTCGTTTCAGCCATTACCATCACCGCCACTTCGGCTCAGGATGCTGCGACTGCGACCGTGACGGGCTTTGACGTGGAGCTCTTAAAGACTCGTCTGCCCAAAGCTCTCT
>JAYSWT010000207.1:0-25305 GCA_043717905.1 bacterium
GCAGCAACTTCATCTACTACAGCAAGTGGAAATGAAATTGATTCTCCTGCTGTACCGTCAAGATAGAGTACGCGGGCAAATACTTTATACGAACTTACCGTTGCATTTGTGGTATCCCATGTTGTAGTCCAAATATCTTGTGAATTTCCTGAGAGCAAATCATCAATGACACCCCTTCCGAGCTCAGTTGGCGCTAGCCCTGAAGGGGTTACTCCGTAAAAACTCACCTTTTTTGCATTGAGTGCACCAACACGAAATTCAATACTGTCCCCGCGGGTAAGTGCAGCCCCCGAAGGAAACACACTATTATTCATATACACTTTCAAAATTGGTTTCTTGGGTACGGGTACTCCTCCCGTTTGTGTGGATACATTCTTTACGGTGAAATTAAACCTCTTCGAAATCATCGTCCCAGCACTCGTATCCATAAGTGCAGCAAGAGCGTAGACACCATTATCCAAATTTGTTGTGCTCCAAAGTGTAGACCACTCATCAGTACCATCTTTATGGATGACTCCAAGTTGTTTGTCGATGTATTGTTTTGTTCCGACACTGCTCTCAAGGACAAAAATAGTTCGCGTGCTTCCCTTGGCCGTCACTGAAAAGGTAACTATCCCTGAGACGGTTTCTCCCTCAGCTACTCGAACGTTATCTATTGCGACAATTGGAACGACAGCGGTATTCACGGGGTACTTGAGTGGGAATGCGTCCGATCCCAGAGTTGAGACAGAAATAACTGGGACAGGTTGAGAGGTAGTGGCAGTAGGGAGTGGTTCACACACTCCAGCGAGCGTGAAAGTCCCCGCGATATCTCCTGCGCTCATGCGGCCATCTTGTACAACCGCAGACCATCCATACTTTCCATTTGGGAAAGAATGCCTTCCCCACTCAAGCGGCACATTATTTATTCCGACATCTGAAGAATACAGCTTGAAAGACCCCGCAGTTGCATCAGAAGTAATAAAGAATACTTCAGTCATCGCTTTACCGTTTACACAGTCTATTTGTGGCGCAACGGTGACAGCAAAGGTGACGGGTGGGAGCGTTTCGGTGATAGGTGGAGGTTGGCTAGCGGGGGGAGAAGTAGTAGAGGGTGGAGGTGGTGGAGTATTTCCTATGGGAGCTGTAACTGGCATTGTCACGATAATACTGTTGCTCGGAAGTGATGAGCCACCATTTGTATCGATAGTTTTGATGTAATAAGTATAAACCTGCCCAGGAGTTAGCCCAGATGAATCAATGTATGAATTGACGGTAGTAATCGCAATAACAACACTATTACGATACACCGCATAGCCATGCTGCATCCCCGTTGGCATAGACGGTCCTTCCCAATGCAGAGTGATTTGTCCCGTTGCAATGTCGGGAACAAAAAGTGTTGGTGGTTGAAGATAGGTCGAGGAGAAGTTTATTGTTGAAGTTGATGTTGATGAAGCTGTAGAGCCAGTTTGGGCATATGCCGCATAGCCGAGAAACATTGCAACTGTGATGACAAAAAATGAACCTAAAATATGTTCGATGGTATACGCGAGAAAATGGTGTTGGGGTTGCTGTCGCATAAATTAACGCGTAATTACACGCTCCGCAGCGCTGATGATATGTGAAATTCCCATTTCATAATGTTCTATTAGCTCTGCTGGGGTACCCGACTGTCCAAACAGGTCTTTTACTCCGATGAATTCTTGTTTTGTTGGCTTTGTTTGTGCGAGATACTCTGCGACCGCGCTACCGAATCCTCCTTTTTGCTGATGTTCCTCGACAGTAACTATTGCTCCAATTTGTGCAGCCTCGAGCACTGCCGACTCATCAAGTGGCTTTATTGTGGCGAAGTTCCAAACTTTCGCGCCAATACCGCTCTCTTCAAGTACTTTCGCAGCCTTGAGCGCATTGTGTACCAGTGAGCCAGTGGCAAGAATGGCTACTTTCGTCTCCACTCCTTCTTTTGGTACAAAATACAGTTCCGCTTTTCCAATCGCAAATGGAGTTTCCTCGCTAGTTACCACAGGTGTAGCTTCACGTGCGAGGCGAATGTAGACGGGTCCATGCCACTGTGCCGCTGCGAGTGTCGCCTTCTTTGCTTCAATCGTGTCGCATGGTGCAAGCACAACCATACGCGGGATAACGCGCATCAGTGCAATGTCCTCTATCGCCTGATGTGTTCCACCATCCGGACCCACGGATATGCCCGCATGACTTCCAACAATTTTGCAGTTCGCGTCATTGTAGGCAATGGTTGTGCGAATCTGCTCCCAATTTCGCCCAGGAGAGAACATCGCATACGAAGAGAAGAATGGTACCTTGCCAAGTGCAGCCATGCCACTCGCAACAGACGCCATTGATTGCTCTGCGATGCCATTTTGGGTAAATCGTTCAGGAAACTTCTTTGCAAAGTGATGCATTTGAGTCGACTCGGTGAGGTCAGAGCAGATTGCAACCACATTACTATCCTGCTCTCCCGCAATCACAAGTCCCTCGCCAAACCCCTTACGGATTGGCGCTTGCTCTACGTCAGTGTCAAAAACTTTTGGATTGATTGGTACAGGGTTCATAATTGGTTTTTCATATTTATCCTGCAGTGAAATAGAGATAACTCAAGACTAATAGTCCTCCTAAAAAATAGCTCAGTGTAAGTAGCGCAGCAGCAAGCAGAGCATGAACTCTCATCGTCCGACCACGTTTATTGGTAAATATCCACGCTAATAGTACTGCAGGCAAAAGATAACCGAGCTTTAAAATTACAATGATTCCTGTTTCACCAAGCAACTCTAGAACAGAAAAAGGTAGGAGATAAGGATTGAAAATAAAACCCGAAATTATAGATGAAGCATAGTACACAATTACCACCTTAAATGGAAAAAGAAGAACTTCCTTTATAAGGTCTGAGGCCCTTTCTTCGGAATCTTTCTTAACAACTACATAATCACCAGTTGATACGTTGTTGATACTTGTTGAACGAGATTGTTCTTGCTCAGCACTCTCTTGGTTTGCTGATTGTGGTTTGGGAGTAATGAGCTTTATCTGCGCCAAATTTTTTTTGTTTTTCTGGTATGCAATATACAAAATACCCGGCACAAAGAGAATAACAATCGTCCCTAGAAATGCTTTAACTGTGTGGGGAGAAAGTAGCAATATAAAAATTATTGCTACTGCGTAGGGCCAATACTTATCAACAATCGTCTTTATGTCACTAGTCATGTTCGGATTTAATTATTCCACGGAGTGTGCGCAATTCCGCTAGCGCAACTTCTCCCTGCTTATCTTTCGGCACTACATCGGTCGGACCTTTACCGGGAGGATTACCGTGCCATTCAAATCGCCGTTCTGCAAATTCAACTCCTTTCCCAGGGATGGTATGGGCAATAATAACCGACGGACGATTATAGACCGCTTTCGCTTCACTTATCGCGAGGTTAATCGCTTGCATGTCATGCCCGTCTATTTCCTGCACATGCCAACCAAACGACGCCCACTTCTCAGGGAGTGGTTCAAGCGGCATGACGTCTTCAGTGAAACCATCAATTTGAATATTGTTGCGATCGACAATAGCGATGAGGTTATGCAACTTCTCTTTTGCGCCAAGCATAATCGCTTCCCAGTTTTGGCCTTCGTCAAGTTCACCATCTCCCAAAAGGCAATAATAAAATCTATTTGACTGTGTACCTCGGTCTATCCTATCTGCAATTGCCATACCGACAGCCTGTGAGAGCCCTGAGCCAAGTGGCCCTGAGGAAGTTTCAACAGCTGGCAACCATTCTCGGTGCGGATGACCTTGAAAACGCGAACCAAATTTTCGGAGTGTCGTCTCAACCTCGTTTACACTAAAATACCCACGGTGCGCCATTGTTGCATAGAGGACGGGGGCAATATGTCCATTTGAGAGAATTACTCGGTCACGATCAGGCCAATCAGGGTTGAGTGGGTCATGCCGAAGGGCATGAAAATAAAGTACGGTAAAAATATCTGCCATCCCAAGTGGTCCCGCAGTATGTCCCGAACCAGCAGCCACGAGCATCTTTATGATGGTCTGACGAATGTCGTTTGCGACAAGCTCAAGCTCTTTTATTTTAGAGTCGTATAAGTGCTCCACCCTTTCATTTTATAGGGATTTTCATAAGATTGCACCCCAGTTATGCCCAATTTAGGCTACTCGAAGCGCTTCGATTGCCACCCCCATGTCTTCTGCCCCAAATACTGCAGAGCCGGAGACCAGTCGAGTTGCCCCTGCTGCCTTAAGAAGGTGCGCGGTTTCCATATTTACTCCTCCATCAACCGAAATCGGCATATTGGGGGCGACTACACGAATTGCATTAATCATCTCAAGTACGCGCTCATCGAACGGCTCACCTTGGTAGCCAATCTTTGCGATACCCATGCACTGTACAAGGTCAATTTTTGAGAGATGTGGAAGTATCTCCTCGAGTGGCGTTCCGGGAGTTATCGCAAGCCCGACTTCAATGACTGTTTGGCCACCAATATCACGAGCGCCCTCTTTCCATATGTCATGAGCAAAGAACATGTCCATGTCTTTGATGGCCTCAACATGAAAAATGAGTCTACTCGCTCCAAGCGGTAGCCATTCATATATATGCTTTTCAGGTTCATCAATCATCAGGTCAATCTCATAATCGAGTTCATCGAAGAATGGCAACAGTTCCTCCTGTGATTTGAGTTGGTCGAAGTGGTCTCCGCTTGCGGATGCCGTCTCCATATACGGCCAACTTCGCGACTTCACAAACTTGCCGTCCATCACGTCAATCTGTGCCAATGGCACAAGTCCACGCACGAGCTCAGCTTTTAGGTTAAGGTCTGCAAAACTCTTTGGCATAATTGCAGGGATAATTTCGATCATAAGAATGTAAATACTAACATTGCATTGATGCCTCTAGATAAGTAATAAAAATGCCAAATGCAGGCAATAAAAATACTACAAAAATAGCATAGAATGCCATTATACTGTAAGCTGCCGCATTACGATGAGTATTCAACCAAGGTGATAGAAATATTCTTTTATTCCATATTTTCCAGAAAAAGAGCAGAGCGAGTGGACTGAGGACATAGAGCATTAACCCAAATCGGTACTCACAGAATAGAAGTCCATTTTCAGAGGAGTAGTTTGCTATTAAAAACAATCCTGCTAATAAAAAATATATCAGTAAAAATAATTTGAATCCCCTGGAAACCCCGTCTTGATCATCGGGCATATTTTTTATAAGGGGAAACATCAACGCTCGAATTAAATTTCTTTCTACTTCTCGTGGTGGCATGATTTATTCTTCTCATTATCTGTACGGCCAAATCTGCTCGATTTCCTTGAGCCTTCTCACGTGGCGTTCTTCTTCTGAAAATGGCGTCTCGAGCCATAACTTCACTGCGGCTTTCGCTTCGTCGAGCGAAAGGAAACGCGAACCAAGTGAGAGCATATTCGCATTGTTGTGCTCGCGAGAGAGTTTGATGATATCCATTGTTCCGCCATAGTAAACTGCACACTGTACTTTGGGAAAACGATTAGCCACAATCGCCTCCCCCTGCCCCGAACCACCAATAATAATCCCGCGCGAGCCTGAGGGGTCATGTGAGACTTCTTGCGCCGCAAGCTGAATGTACTGAGGGTAATCATCGGTGGGGTCATATTGATGTGCTCCCATATCCGCTACGGTGTAGCCAAGTTCTTTTTCGACGTACGACGCTATTGCCTCTTTTGTTTCGTACCCCGCATGATCTGTCGCCATGTATATTTTCATCTCTCTTATTCTAGCAAATAGTTACCAAAAACAAAGCCTCTACCCTACTAGCGGCTTTTTCCACCTAAATTATGTTTTTGTTCTGCTTTTTAAGAGAACGCATATTCGCCTGCTGGCGAGTTGCTCCGCTCGCGCCGCCGCGCTACGCAAGTCTCTCAAAAAGTAGAACGGGGTAGCTAAAAATTCACTACTTAACTCAGGCAAAGAAGGCATAATAGAAAGACGGCAGAAAATAGAGAGCATTAGCTAGTAGAAACAGAACAACGACAACTCGACTAGCAGAAAATTTATTTTTAAAAAATGCCATTCTGTCCAATTTTTCAAGACCAACCCCAGAAACATAAAGAAAAGCCGCCGTTAAAAATACATAGACAAACAACCATGGATAACTGACTAGGTCTGGGAGCAACCCAAAGTGTATTGCAACCATCCAGGGCATGACTGGACCTACCACAACTAGGCCACAATATTCCGAATGACAAGTAAGTGCGTAGATGAAAGTAAGCAGTGACCCGGATGCATAAACTCCCGCCAACATTAATCCTGTTTTGGAAAGTTTTTTCATTAATTGTATGGATAAAATTCGTGTAATTTGAGATGCAATGCGAAATGCTGGAGCGCTGTGGTGTGAAGTAGGCGTACTCTTGTACGTCTACTAACCCACGGAGCGAAGCATGAGTAGTGCGCTCAAATTACACGAATTTCGCCACTTCGGCGACATGCATGACGAGGGTATTGGTATACCCCATCTCATTATCATACCAACTCATTACCTTGACGAGGTTACCATCAACTACCCGAGTGAGCTCAAGGTCTGCAATTGCTCCGTGGAGATTTCCGATGATGTCTGAGGATACGACAGGCTCTTCGGTAACTGTAAATATTCCCTGCCAGCGAGGAAGCTTTGCGGCATCACGGAGTATTTGATTCACTTCCTCAACTGTTGTATTACGCTTTGCAATAAAGGTAATGTCCGCAATCGAGCCAGCAATCACAGGGACGCGCATTGAGATGCCGTCAAACTTCCCCTTGATATCACCGATGACTTCACCCACGGCAACAGCCGCACCTGTTGAAGCAGGTACCATATTTTGTGATGCTGCCCGTCCACCGCGCAAGTCTTTGCCTCCGGGGCTGTCTACGACACGCTGCGTGCCGGTCATTGCATGAGTCGTATTGAGGAGCGCCTTTTCGATTCCAATGGTCTCCCCAAGAATCTGAATGATTGGTCCTGAGGCATTGGTTGTACATGAAGCATTTGATGAAATCTGGCAAGAAGCGAGTTTTTCATGGTTAATCCCCATCAGTACCATTGCGGAGGCAACCCCATCGGTTGTTGCTCCCTTTGCGGGTCCCGTAATGACAACACGTTTCGCCCCCGCTGTGAGGTGTACTTGTGCTTTCCCGTAGTCAGTAAAAAATCCCGTTGATTCGACCACAATATCGATGTTGTATTTGCCCCAAGGCAAGAGGGTTGCATCTTTTTCCTGAACGATAATCACCTTGTGCGTCCCGTCAAGAAAACCAGCAGGATTCTCTCCTTCTGCAGCGACAACTGTAATATCAAAATCAGCTTTTCCATATGCGGTATCATACTTCAGAAGGTATAACATATTCTCTGGGTCGCCCAAATCATTCACTGCAACAATCTCAAACTCGGGTCGGGTACGTGCGAGTTTATAAAATGCGCGACCGATACGCCCGAAACCGTTGATTGCGACCCGAACTTTTTTTCCTTCAGCGCGCGAGGCAGGAGCATCTTGTTTAACCGCCGTGACACTCGCAGCAGGTGCTGCATATTGATTGTTACCCATAGGTAGAGAGCTAAGTTATGTACGTTAATCTATGGAAATATCATACCATAACTCCCAAAAGCTAATGGGTCGGCCATATATTTCCCTCCCATGCTTTATCCAGCCTAGTGGGTCCACGCCCGATGATATGCACAGGAACTTCGAGATGTTTCACTATTTCAGAAATAAATTCTTCCTCCCGTTTTTCCCCATGAATATACTGCTGCACGGTTTTTACTCCCTGAAGAAATACGGCGAGTTGTGTTTGGTATTCGAGATTGGCCGGAAAATGGATTTTAATATCTCCATACTTTCCATTACTATTTTCCCTATATAAAAATTCATCTGCTTGCTCTACGTTGTCGTGTTGATAGTGTGTGACAATTTCAAGCGGAGAGATATGTTCTACACGGTCAAGATTTGTGATTGCAAGGACATCAACTCCTTTTGTGGCTCGAAGTGCATAACGAGAAAGCACCGCATCAAAATGTCCGATGCGAAAATCTCGTTGCCAGTCATTCCAAACATTAAAACTATCGGGAAGCGCGAGGACTTCGCTTTCGGAGGGAAATGGCCCTGGGCCATGTCGTACCGCATATGAGCGAAGTACTCCTACTTTTTTTGTCTCACCAGTAAAGCCATACTCATGGAGCATATTTATCGCATTTGTTGTTGTGGTGTCACTCCATGTAGTGTATGGATGAAAGCCAAAGTCTTGGTCTATGAGGACTCCCTGCGCCCCTTCAAATATTATCGTTCCCTCTTCTTGGAATAACTTAGTCACCCATGAGCGAGAAACAATTGTTGCAGACTGGGCAACCTTGTTATATCCCGTGATGATATTTAGAGTTGCATTCCCATGTATATCAGCGAGGAGATTCCATTCATCATTCATCTCACCGACTAGCCGAAGATTCTTTACCAGTAGTTTTGCTGTCTCATACATTCTCACTCGCTGTGACTCTAGCTTCTGCATGAGTAGTTGGCTTTGCATCATATCAGCAGCACGGAGTGCTGCTTCCTTATCCACATTCGCGTCACTCACCGTTTCACCTATTCCCATACCACAACTGCCATGTCTTTCACCCCCTCGCGAGTACTCACGCAAACGGTTGAGTGCGCGCGCGAACGGAGTGACAAGGAGTGCCCGCTCGTCTATATACATCCGAGAATATCCGTCTGTAATGCCAACTTCTTTGAGGTGTTGCTCTTCACTAATGAGTGCAAGGGGGTCAACAAGCATGTACTCGGAAAGAAAGGTGCGCACGTTTGAGAGAAAGGTCCCACTTCCCCACTGCGCAAATGTATGCACCCTCCCCTCTGGTGTGACGACAGTATGCCCTGCCTGAGCACCACCGTTGAAGCGCACAACCGTGTGAGCGCCATGACGCTCTGTGAGTGCATCGACAATCGTCCCCTTACCTCCGTCACCATAGCCAAGGTCGACAACAATAATCGCACGTGGATATTTCATTTATGACGAATTAACACAAGCAAGCTTCGAGCTATATGGGTAACACAATCTTTAGACAAAGAGGTCTTCTTTTACCACCCCTCCCTTAAGATCCATTTCTTCGGTTCGCATGACTTCTTTATAACTGCCATCAGGAAGTTTTTCCTCAACAGTGAGAAAATATTTTCCAGGAGGAACGAGGAAGTAGTAGCGTCCAGATTCATCAGAAACACTTTTCTTCACGACCGTGTTAATGCCAGGAAGCCAAACTTTAATCAGTGCGAATGGAAGTTTCTTTCCCGTGGCTTTATTAATAATAAATGTTGGACGATGTGCAACCCTCCAGAATACTTGGAATGCAAAAATAGCTGTATAGATGAGTACCACCGCGAGGTTGAGGAGAGAATAGGCTAGGATAAGTGAGAGGAGGGAGAATATAAGCCCAACAAAGAAGATGATATTGAATACCCACAGACGAATATTTTTCTTCTTTGAATATATTTGGAACACCTTATCTTGATTCTTGGCATATTCATTCCAATCAAACTCAACGGGATCAAGCGGAATATTATACTGCACAACTCCCCCTTCGCGAACCTGGAATGGGTCACCGAAATATAAATTGTCATATAGTTCATCATGCGAACGTCCCTTCAGCTTATCTGATGGGAATTTATAGTGGGTCTTGTTTGCAACAATTGTATATTCACCGGGATTAAGAAAAAATCCAAAGCGTCCATCAAGATCAGTGATTGCTTCGCCTTTTGACTGGGCACTTTCACGCAACTGCGCGATGACGTAGGCAGGATCGAGAGGACGCTTGGTAACCGAGTCATACACGACGCCCCATGGTTCATTACGTTTTCGGCGGAAGAGACCTGTTAAGAGACCAATGAACTTGAGGAGGAGGAGGTAGAGGTCGTAGCCTGAGCTAACATTCGTAGCCAAGAGAACCGCTTGGGAAGCACCAGCAGCAACTCCGAGTGGGGCAGAAATAGTTGTCACGTTCGAGACCGGTTCTTCGATAGCGGTCATTGCTTGTGTCACTACTTTTGCTATTGCCTCAGGAACTATACTTGGGACTTTCGGAAGAATAAATACATCAAAAATTCCCGCAAAGCGTGAAATGGCCTGCCGTTCATGGTCGAGAATGCTAATAGTAAAGTTGTATTTACCGGGTGCTTCAAAAACTGGGACAACCCCTTCAAAAGCAGATTTGTCTTTATTGAGTCGCAAGAGATACGACACTGCGCCACCCTTCCCGCTTGGGTCTTCTATGCTGATTGCAATCGTTGTAAGCGACTCTGGGAGTTTGATAACATCGATAGCAACTCTGACTGGGAAGTCCCCATTGGTACGCACGACATTACCCCGAATGGTAAGCGGTGTTTCACTCAGGCCTAGCTGAGTAAAGCGTACATCTCTGAGTTCCAGTTTTGCAATAATTGCACTCGGTGTTCCCGTTCCAATAAGGTCAACAAAGGGTCCCGACGAAGTTGAGGTAATGGGTGGAAATATGACAATTGGAGTCGGAGGTGGAGGTGGGGGCGTACTCCCAGGATCACCGGTCGGAGATGGCGCGGGAGGAGGAGTTGGCGGCGTACCAGGTGGCGGCGGAGGTGGGGGTGGCGGAGGTGGTGGAGGTGGGGGTGGAGGTGGTGGAATCCCTGAATCAGTTACCGCAGTAAACAGTGCTCCTGAAGAATAGTTAAATAACCCGTCACGCGCAAATGCGGTGTAATAGTATCGTGTGCCAGTTGCAAGTCCGACATTATCCACTAATTCATTTGCGCCGTCATAGACGAGGATGCCGTCAGACGGATCAGTGGGATACCCACCCGTGCGCCTCATAATCCGCACTGCACTGAAGTCAGGGTCACTCGGATTTGTCCACGTGAGCAAAATATTATTGAGTCCTGGATTCCCTGTGAAGTTTGAAGGATTTGCTGGTGGGGTGGTGTCTGGGGGTGGGGGTGGTGTCTGGGTAGAGAAATTTCCCGTAATAGGGATTGCAGTATTATTTGCCGCATCCCGTGCACTAATACGGAAATAATACAGTGTGCTTGAAGCAAGCGAACTGAGTGTTATTGAGTGATTAGCAGAATAAACAATCTCACTTGCTGATCCCAAACCATAGAGCGTTGATGTTCCATAGTCTATTGTTGCGAGTGCAGATTTATCGGTTGTAAAAGTAATAGTGCCAGTGGTGTAGCTTGAAGTTGCAACCACTGCTGAAATAACGGGAGGAGCAAGGTCAATTGTAGTAAATGACCATGTGCCATTTCCACTAAAACCCGCAAAATTCCCACCTGATTGAGAGATAAATGAACCCGCTGGAACCTCTACAAAATATTGGGTATTTTGTGCCAGCGCTTGCGTGAGCGCAATATTCACAATTGTTCCATTGAGCGTCACTTGTCCCAAAGAAACGTCTATCGTGTCCACCACAACATTGTCACTCCATCGTTTCACTAAAATATTTCCCGATGCCTTGTTGACCAGCTGACTCAGTGTCATAGAAAGTGTCGTGGTCGGAGAAATACCCACCGCAGTGTTTATCGGTGAGAAACTGAGCACTGTAGGAGGTGATCCTCCCCCCCCACCACCCCCACCGCCACCTGCTGTGGTTGTTGCAGAGGAGGTGCTCGAAAGTGCTGAGTAATTAAAGGTTGTATCAAATGCTTGCACGGTATAGTCATAACCAGTACTCGCACTGAGTCCGCCATCGGAGTATATAATTCCTGACGTTGTTGCGACAATGGCAAAACCTCTGCGGACAACGTATCCACCCACCGCTACATTATCAGTCGATGCGGTCCAGGATAAATTAATCTGTGATGATGAAACTGCCGTCGCGATGAGAGCAGTCGGGGTTGAGGGAGGTGTAAAATCCGAAACAACTGAGAGCCCAATCGTAAATTGATTTGTTGCCGCAAACGCTGAGTATGCACCAAGGAACAACCCCAACGTGACTATGAGTGAAAGTGGTGCGAAGTTCCTAAAGCGTACGAGTTTCATGTGTGTAAATTACAAAGGAAGTACGGTGATGGTTGCGGTAGCGACGTAAGACCCTACTGGTTGAACATTTGAAGCCCCTGACGCTGCGTGAAAACGAATATCTGTTTGTGAACCAGTTGGATTATTCGCAGTGGCTCGAGTAGCAATAACTCCAGCTATCGTTGAAAGTGGGTCCCAACAGCTGGAGAGGGAGCTGAGTACTCCCGCGTTGCAAACAGCCCCATTATCTTTATAGCGCTGTATGATATCCACACCCTCTGGAGAGAAGCCAAAACGCGTGGATGCAGCAGGGGTCGTAAAGGTAAAGTCAGGATTTGCGCCACCTGGTACATAGTCGAGAAAGTTATTTGCACCAGAATTAAGTGCAGGTGCAAGCAGAGAGGAAATAGTCATGCTATATCCAGCGCTATTGTCAGTGGTGACCACAAATGTTGCGACCACATCGGCGTTCCCGCCCCCTGTCGCAGGAATACTCGGGGTTAAAGCAACGTTACCTGATGGTGCAAGCGCAAGATATACATCCTGCATTTGTTGATATCCTGCTTTGAGAGAAAATGTTGCACTCGATGAAGTCCCTACTCCAGACTCACCGAGAGTGTCCTCTGCACGGTATGAAGTTGAACTTGAAAATAATCCGCCAGTATTCACGCTGTCTGTTTGAATGCGATAGTTTGAGCTCGATGCAACATAGCCAAATGCAAGTGGAGCTGCGAAGAGTACCCCGATTGCAAAGATGAGCACACTGTATGGAAGAAAATTGCGCATGTTATGTAACTGAATGCCGAGAAATGGCGAGTGAGCGACGAATAAGAAGAGTAAGCAAGATAAACAACATGAGCCCAATCAACCACTGGAGTGTCGAGGGGAGCACCCAGAAAGTGACATCGCGTTCGTCAACAATGTTGTTGTAGCCACGATTCAGCTCGATTTGCGCATGATAGAAACCAGGGTTTAAGTGCTGAAGGAGATTAACTTCTCGTGTGCGTACTGCGCCAGGAAGAACCACCCACGGATCAACAATGAGTACCCTTGGCTCAGTGAGCATTCCCGAAATAGTAATTCGTCCATACGGATTGAGGTGTACGTTACCGGTATTTTCAAACGCCACCTGAAGTTGAAGTGGTGTACTACTCGACGGTTGCGCTATGACTTTTTCCTCATTGAACAGTCCAAATGAAGCAATTTTCCCTTCTTCTTTTACCTCGCCAAGAACGCGAACAAAAAACAACGAAGCGATTCTACTTTCGAGTGCGACATTTGCTGGTGCTGCTTCTCCTCGATTGGTTGCGACCTTAAAACTCCATATGATGGAGCCATAGAGTCCTCCAGGTGGAGTAGTTTTAGAAAGTCTTACCTTTATTGGTATTTGAATCATTTTACCCGAAAGGAGATCGAATGATTTCTGGGGAAAATCAATACTTCCCTTGAGTGAGTCTGCCTTTCCGCTAAGCCCGACAAGTTTCACGGGGTTATCCTGTGGTAACAATTGTGCTTGCGATGCAATATCTTCATATGATGCGCTCACCGTAAGCGGATATGGAGTTCCGTTGGAAAGAGTAACGGTGACAGTTTTTTCCTCACCAGGCAGGAGTGAAAGCTCTTCTTTTACGGGAGAAACAATAAACGCTCCTGAAGGCAGAGTTTCTGCAATTACTGAATGCACCCCAGCACTCATATAAATCACTGCAACGAATACGGCAAAAAAAATGCCAGAATGATATCTCATCTTCTTATTATATTGTGAAAAAGGAGTTGTAGCTATCCCCTTTTTCTCCTCCGACAAGCAAGGAAAAAGTGTTAGGTGTTTTCATGGAAACTTTGGCCAAATGGCACTCCTCTAAAGGTTAAATGCGATGCGGCTCAACCTGAAGCAGCGTGACCCACGGGAGCATGATATGGAGAGCCCCAGTCGGCTTGCCGCGGGTCCTTTACTCTGTGGGTGTTGTAGAGCTCTCACCCTCAGGTACAAGGATATAGAGATATGGCTTTCCTGGGCCGTCCTTGAATACTGGTCGAATGATAACGGTATTTTCTTTACTTCCTGACGTAGCGATAATTTCATTCGAAAACGGTAGCATTGCGCGTTCACCTTTTTTCAGTGCGTCTCTTCCATCACTTGGAGTGGCAAGAGACACAGATGAAGGAGGCTCTGAATCCGTCGCACCAACTCCTGCGACATAGTCAGCTGTGTTTAATCGCCCACTTACACCTTCGAGTGCGCGTCCGCCAAGAGCAGTGAAAGATGTTGCCAAGAGTAGCGCTGCAAAAACAATATTAAAACCCGTGCTTCTCATCAGTGGGTGTGTCTCGTATGGAGTGAGATGATGCTCTGGAGTCACCATTGGAAGTACTGCCTCGGCTTTTATCGGTAATTCCTTCTTTGCAGGAGGAATATTCAACTCTGGTGCGGAAGTAAGAAGTGGAACCGAGGAAACTGCCGGGAGTGGAACATGTGCTGTAGTAGCAATCAATGGAGATTGTGGATTCGCTACAGGCACTCGAGGAAGCGCTTGTTCTATGAGCTGAACTTCCTGCACAGGCTTTCCTTCTTCTCCTGTGGTGGGGATTGTTAGTAAAACTTCTTTATTGCTGTCATTTTCAGAAAAGATAATGACTTTTTGTCCAGGAGGCGGAATAAATCCTTGTTCCTCTCTACTCGTTACGTTTTCGATTGGTACATGCACGGGAGTTGCATGGGTTTCAGTTGGTACATTCATTTTTGTTGCAGCAATTTTTTCCTGATGATTTCCCAAAAGCTGCGCATCCCAGTCGTCGGCTGAGTTTATTGCAACAATTGGAATATGCTCACGCACTTTTTCAGAAACTGATTTAACTTGAGACAATTCTGGGGTTGGGGCTACTACTTCTTGAGATTTGTCTTCATTTCGGATTGCGCTCATGTTGAACTTATTGATTGGAACGCTGACTACCTCACCCTCTGATTTTGCTATTGGAGCGACGACTTGAACTGGAGTCGCAATAACTGCCGGTGCTGCTTTTGCCACCGGAGTTTTTTTCTCACTTTTTTCTTCTGGATGAAGCGCATCTGAAACAACCGCGCGACCAACAAATGAGACGGGGGCGTTGCGATCGATGATAGTGTCGCCAAATGTTGGTACTGACTGAGCTATGCCACTTTTAAATGCGGGAGTATCCCTAAAAGACTGAATAGTTTGCACTACGACGGGGGCCGCTACATCACTTAAGGTTGAGGAGAGAATATTTCCCACTACTTGTGGCACAGGGTCGGTAAGTTCACTTCGCTCAACGAAAGTAATCCCTTCGTAGGAGAGGAGTATCGCCTGTGTCTCACGCAGTAGAGATTCGAGTTCTATCACCAAGCTCCCGTTCGACCAAAGCCGGTATTCAACCTTGTTTAAGCGGCAAAGACGCTCAAGATAGTCTTTCGTATAGCCAGATATCTTACTTCCAGTATCTAAAGTAACGTACTTTTTTTCCTTGTTTTCCTCGGAGAGTTGCGCAAGAGTTTTTGAGCCTGTATCCATGTGATTAGCATACAATAAAAAACCTAAACCGCAATCTCATTTTCTGACGTCTCGAGACTGGGCTTATCCAAGTATTTCCTTGAATACGGACGTGAGTATGCCTGGATTTGCACTTCCCTTGCTTGCCTTCATTCCCTGTCCAACGAGAAACATAAGAGATGCTTCCTTTCCTGCTTTATATTCCGCAACAACTTTTTCATTTGCAGCAATGACCTCTTCGGCAATCTTTTTGAGTGCTCCAGCGTCACTCTTCTGAATAAGTCCTGCTTTTTCTGCGACCGCTTTTGGCTCTCCCCCATCCTTATACATTATTGCTAGGGTGTCTTTGGCTCCACGAGACGAAAGCTCTCCTGAATGATTCATCTTCATGAGTGCTATAAAATTCATAGCGGTCAGTTTGCCAAATCCCATTGTGCTGCCTTTTACAAGAGCGGCAATATCAGAAGAAATATAATTTGAGGCAAGCTTAATCAGCTCTTTATCATTTCCGGAAAGGGCAACCACTTCGTCAAAAAATTTACCGAGTACAAAATCGCTGACATATATTTCGGTGATGTGTTCTACGAATCCATACTCCTTCTGCAGGCGTTCGCGCTTCTGCCATGGCAATTCTGGTAGTGCAGGAAGCTTTTCATAATTTTTTCCGAACGCTTCGGTCACCATCATTTTCGGTAAATCTGGATCAGGAAAATAGCGATAATCATTTGCGCTTTCTTTTTTCCGCTGACTAAAGGTTAATCCTCTATTTTCATCCCAGCCGCGGGTTTCTTGAATGACCTTCTCGCCGCGTCCCAAAACCTCTGCATGGCGTTTAATCTCAAAATTAATAGCATCACCTACAGACTTAAATGAATTGAGATTTTTCACTTCTACTTTAGTTCCAAACGTATCAGTTTCAGATATCGAAATGTTCGCTTCAACCCGCATCTCACCCTTTTCCATGTTTGCATCAGATGCACCAAGGTAACGCAGGAGTAGTTGCAGTTCTTTTGCAAACTTCATTGCAGTCTCAGCGTCATGAATGACTGGCTCGGTCACGAGCTCCATCAGTGGCACTCCTGCGCGGTTATAGTCAACCAATGAGTAGTCCCCCACATCATGCCGTGAACTGCCAGTATCTTCTTCAAGGTGAATACGGGTGAGCTCTATCCCTGCAATGAAGCCCGATGAAACGAGTGGGTATTTATACTGACTAATCTGATAGCCCTTGGGAATGTCAGGATAGAAATAGTTCTTTCTGTCCCATTCGGTGAAATCGGCAAGTTTTGATCCTACCGCCTTCCCGACTCGCAGGACGTGTTCAACTGCCTTCTGATTGATAACAGGAAGACTCCCCGGCTGTGCGGTACAGACAGGGCAAATATTGTGATTTGGCTTGGTTTCGTCGGGGTCGTTTTTGCAGCGACAAAACATCTTCGTCACAGTTTTCAGCTCCGCGTGGACCTCAAGTCCAATAGTGGTTTTATACGCCATATACTAAGCGATTCTAGCACACAACCCGAAAAGGTGAAGCTTGCGCGGTTAAGTGATTTCTAGTGTCGCCCAACACAAGAAGTGGTCTGAACGCGTTTCAATTACCCCTGAATCTTTCACGAAGAATTTAGATGGTGCAAATATGCAATCCGACTTCTTCCCTCCCGGCCGCGTAGGTAATGAAGGAAGTACATCCCTGCTTCCAGAAAGCAATTCAAGGTATAACATCTTCGGTTCACGAAAATTGAAGTCGCCACAAAATAGAGCCGGCATACTCACCTTGCTCAGCAGTAGCTTCTCCATTTCTTTTGCAAACTGTAACCCGTTTTCAGAATCATAGGCTGTACCGAGAAATTTAAGTGGCTGCATTTGTAAATTTACGACTGCCCCAAATTCAAATTCAAGTACTTGAAATCCCTTGTTTGTATGAACCTCGGGTTTCCCATTTGAGGGGACAAGCGGAAAAGTTGGATAAGGAAAAACAAAATCACTGATGTTTTTCGGCTCCTTCCTATAAAGAACTGCGTTTCCCAGCGAGTAATGTGCGTCAACATGAGACGGGCTCATTTCAGTTTCATGAATTGCATACCCAAGCATGTTTGCAATTTCACTTGCAACAGATTGTTCTTTGTTGAGATGGGTTTCTTGCAAGCAAACAATATCTGCATCAAGTGATCGAAGTTTCTCTGCAAAGTAATTTACATCCTCATCTGCATAATCGAAAAGCCAATCCGAACGTATCGGTCTTCCTCCTGCAATATTCCATGTTGCTATTGTTATTTGCATAATATCTATATAACACCTCCTCTTTCAGACCTCAGTATTTGCTTGCAATACGCTGTCGTGGACTGAGGCAATATTGAGGAGACGTAGTCAGACTACCTTGACTCAATTTGCGGAGGGAACGACAAGTAGTGCATCAAATACGGAGGTCGTCTAAAACGCAAACTGCGTGACCTTCAGGTGAAACCTTTCTGTACACCTGTTCAAGCTTGCCGTCTTTGCTGATGACAAAGGTTGAGCGCTCTATGCCCATGTATTTTTTGCCGTACATACTTTTTTCAACCCAGATGCCGTACTTCTCTGCTACCTTATGTCCCTCGTCAGAAAGAAGTGGGAATGTAATTCCCTCTTTTTTAATGAATTTTTGGTGACTCTCTATATCATCAGGACTTACACCGAACACGAGCGTCCCCTTTCTGGAAAACGATTTCGCGACTGCGGAAAATTCATGAGCCTCAATGGTACAGCCGGGCGTCTGGTCCTTTGGATAAAAATAGAGCACAACACGCTTGCCATGCAGTGCGGAGAGCGAAACAACCCCTCCCCCGGTCGATGGGAGTGTGAAATCTGGAGCAGCGAGCCCAATCACGAGCGAATGAGTTTTAAATGGTGACTTTTGTGTCACGACTTTCTTTGTGACCTTTTTGGGAGCCTTTTTTGCTACCTTCTTTTTTGGAGTAGTTTTTTTCTTTTTCATATACACAAAGTATACACGACCCTCAAATCTGGATGAAATTTGAGGCGCGGGTGAAGTTCGACGCGAGACGTACTCAGAGTACGCTACGCAAGAACTTGGGCCCCGCAACGAAAAAGTTCGCCAGACTTGTGGGTTATTTTACGTCCTTGGCACGTAACACCTTAACAAATTCATCTGCAAACTTCTTAATCGCAGGATCATCATAAACCGAAATAGTAAAGATGGGTTTCTTGAATTTTGCGAGCTTCTTCTTTGCTGCTTCGGCGGTCTTCTCATCAACCATGTCCGTTTTGGTCAAAAGGATAATCTCATCCTTTGAGGCAAAACTCTTGTTGTAGGCGTCGAGCTCATTCCTGATAGTCGTATACGCCTCTACCACATCCTCATTCTCAAGTGAGATTAGGTGGGCAATCATCTTCGTGCGCTCGATGTGGCGGAGAAATTTATGTCCGAGTCCTTTGCCATCGGATGCGCCTTCGATAAGTCCAGGGATGTCCGCGAGTATGTAGCCAAAGAATGCACCGAGGTTTGGTTCAAGTGTGGTGAACTGATACGCACCAACCTTTGCACTTGCGTTGGTAAGCACGTTTAAGAGCGACGACTTGCCCGCATTCGGAAATCCCGCAAAGCCAACATCAACAACTAGCTGGAGTTCTATATAATAATTACCCTCTTCGCATGGATAACCGGGAGTCGTGCGGGTAGGAGCCTGAACGATTGAACTCTTGAAATGCTCATTTCCAAAGCCACCGTCGCCCCCCTTAAGAAGGAGTATTGGCTCATTCTCAGTGAGTATCTGGGTAATCTCGCCTGTATCAAGATTTTTTAAAATACTACCTATCGGAAGTTTAATGGTAAGGTCTTTCCCGTCCGCACCGTGATTGCTGTCCTTCATTCCAGCCTCGCCATCTTCTGCCTTAAAGATTTTCTCGTGGCGGTACTTAAAAAGTAGCCCAAGGTCACGTGTACCTACGACGTAAACGTCGCCACCCTTGCCGCCATCTCCCCCTGAAGGACCGGCAAACTCTTTACCCTTTTCGTGGCGCATACGATAGACGCCGTCGCCACCTTTCCCTGCCGCGATATGTATTGTAAGTTCATCAACAAAAGCCATAAGTAGGAATTTATTTCAAAAATAATGACTAAGTGAAACGATTAAATTTCGTTACGAAAAATTGAAAGAATGCCTGAGTCGTAGCCAAAGCTACATTGAGGGAGTTCTTTCGATTTTGCAGTAGAAATTTTGTCGCTTCAGTAGTCTTCGCTAGTAATAAGACACGTACGTAAATTGAGGATTATTTTTGAAATAAGTTCTAAGTGACTCTACGCGTTAAGTGCCAATTGCGCAAGTTTTAAAGCGCCCTCTTTCGATTTCGCTACCGCAACATAGCGCTTCATGTGACAAAAAACTGCATCGGGAACACCCGTGACTTGAGGAAGTTTATTCTCAGCTTCGAGTATTCCAGCCCAGCTTTCGGGTAGGTCTTTTCTATTGGCAAATCCGTATGGATTATCGCGAACACATTCAACTTCCCAATGCGTCCCCACGCTTTTGGGTTTTACAATATACAAAGGCTCTGGATGACTTGCGAGCACACTGCCCCATGGATAAGGTCTGTCAATGATAATAAGTCGTTTATCTTCAGCTCTCTCGTAGGCTTCCTCAACAAATTTTCCCCCCTCGAGCGCATCGCGCTCAACATTGATAGCAAGTTCGAGCATGCGACGCATAATAGGTACGAGCTCCATAAAACGTTCATCATGAGTTGCTCCCCCCTTCCAGGTAGGACGGAACATCGCGACCATAAATTGCAAAATCAGCGGCTCAGTATCGAGTCGAATGAGTCCATAGTAGTCTACGCCATTATCACCCATATCAATGGGGTGGCCGATTTGCGTATCAATTGCCTCTGCCACTTCTTTGGAACCTGAAATTACTTCACCATAATGCTTCCACACCAGACCGAACGCAGAGTACGGAATTCCGTTCTCTCGCATGCCTGCCCCGCCATGCTGGTGGTGATCGAAACGATTTGTGGCAGGGTCGTAAATTCCTCCGACATCAACGACATAATCAGCAGTCTTAAAAATTTCTGGATCTCGACTTCGTATGACTTCATACGGCTTTCCATCGAGATAGAGTTCGAGTGCTGCAACTGCAAGCAATTCGTCTGCGTGAAATGTGCCACTATGGGTCACTATGCGTATCTTTTTTTCTTCCATAGATAATATTAATCTTCCTTGTTTCCAATCTTTCCGTCACTTCCTAGGATAAGACGGTCAAGCACTCCAGTAACGATTGAAACAATTATTGCACCGAGTACCGCCCACAAAAAGCTATCAATCACAAAACCTTTTACGATAAACGGCACGAGCCAGAACACAAACCCATTCACAATAAGCGCGAAGAGCCCGAGAGTAATGAGTGTAATGGGAAAGGATATTAGCTTAAGAATGGGTCTCAGAGTGACATTTAAGATTGCGAGTACTAATGCAACCGCGAGCGCAATTTTATAGTCTGGGACATGAATTCCGGGTAGGTAATTCCCGACAAGAAATATTCCTATGGCAGAAATAATCCATTTAATTAACAGCGTAAACATATAGCGATTCTAGCATAAATGTGTAGCGAGGAATATATATGCAATTGACTAAATTCTGTCGACAGGTATAACAATGTCAGAGAATCCCAAACAACCGTACAACAAGGAGTGTTCATGGAGGAAAGAAGGAATGGCCCATTTGTCATTTGTCGAGAAGTGAGCGGCAGACTGGAAGTGTTCAAGTGTCTTACCACGGCTCCGCAATGGTCACATTTGCACAAGTTGACCAAACACGACAAAGGTACCCGTGCAGGAATTGTCCTGTTCACTCATCTTGAAGATGCCCGCGAGAGGCTCACGCACCTCAAGGGCCATGAGCCCGAAATTGGCAGGCTCAGAGATATCGACAGAGTGAAAAACGCCAACAGGACGCTGATCAAGAAGAAGAATGTGGTGTTTTCAGTCATGACGTTTGCCGAGGCATATCAACTCCTCGTCGAGCAAAGCCAAGACAACCCTGAGGTCGCCGCAGGGAAATGACCAAGCGCCGTTTCGCAATTGCGAAGCGGCGCGTTTGTTCCCAATAAAACTGTGACATTACTTTCTTGTAGCCTTCCTTTCGTTCTGCTTAATAACAGCAATTATCTTGCCGTTTATAGCAAAATCATCTCCGGAAAGTATAAATATTGGTTTAAACACTTCGCTTGATTCTGAAAGTAATTTCACCTGCCCAAGCTTATTGTCGAGCGAGTAGCGCTTGAGGTTTGCTGCTCCATCAATAATAGAAAGTACATAGTCTCCGTCATTCACGTTCCTGTCTTCCGAATCAATAAGCACCAAGTCACCCTCGTTGATTGTCTTTCCTTTTACATTTGCACGGTTCATTGAGTTTCCTACTGCCCGCAGTGCGAATATTCCGCTTCGTTTAGACACCAATGTTTTTGGGATACTCAAATACCCTTCAATATTCTCTTCTGCAAGAATGGACGCGGGTCCGCAATTCGCAGCACCAACAAGAGGGATAGAAATGTAATCAAAGCCAAATATATTTCCCGAAACAGATGAACCCATGAAATCCACCGCCAAGATAGCAACACCTCGCGGTTGATTATCTGCCTTTGAAACGTATCCTCCTTCCTCGAGCTTCTTCACGTAGTGATGTGCGGTCGAAGCGGACGCGAGTGAGAAGTGCTTGCGTATCTCCTCTAGGGAGGGTGCAAATGAATGCTTCTTGGTGTAGCTCTCGATGAAATCGAGCACCTCCTTTTGTTTTTTGGTTAGCATATGTCTTTGGGTTCGTTCCGGTTTCCATTGTGGGATGAAGCCGAAAGAGTTATACTATTTATTTTCTAATGAATAGTATAACATTAGAATATAAGTAGAATACTTGCAAACTACTTATCCACACTACTTTGGGAGGCTATACAGAGCCTTTTCTTTGCTTATCATCCCTTCCTTAAGGAGAGTTATGAGTAGTAATGGGAGACTATTCGGGTAGTCTTTGAGTAGCTTTTGTATTTGCTGAAGGGATACTGTTTCATGTTTTGCAAGCAATTTTAGTAGCTTGCCACGATAATAGCGTTCTGAGCCAGCAAATTTTTTCTGAGGTTTTTTGTATACGAAATCGGGAACCTTTCCGTGGAGTTTCATGAGCGGACACACTTCTGAATGACTACGTGCGGTACAGAGAGTTGCGCCAAGGTCGAGCATCGCATAATTCCACATTCTCCCCTTCCCTTTGGGGATGAGTGCCGATGCAAATTCATAAAGTTCCAGGTCACTCGGCATGAATTTATCAAGAGGAGCTAAAACACCTTTAGATGCGAGGCGTGGGGTGGTCGGCGATGGAGCCATATTCGGAATATGACGACGAGACGATGGGGCCCCAGAACGACGCAGATGAAGGCGTTTTAGCTCCTCGTAAAAAACACGCACGAGGATACGGCGGATATTGGTATCAATCATCGGCGTGTCTTTCTGAAACACGAAGGCAAGTAACGCCCCAGCAGTTGAGCGTCCAATGCCGGGTAATTTTACAAGTTCATCATAGTTGTTTGGAAACTTGCTATTATGATGTGCCACTATTTCCTTCGCGCACTGGTGGAGATATTTCGCTCGTCGATTATACCCGAGACCTGACCAAAGCCGCAGCACCTCACCAAGTGGCGCCATGGCAAGTTTATCTACCTCTCTATACTTCTTTATAAATTCGGAATATTTTTCCTTAACTCGCATTACTTGAGTCTGTTGGAGCATTATCTCTGAGACAAGAATTCTGTACGGATTACTCGTCATGCGCCAAGGCATCTCGCGGTAGTTCTTTTTGTGCCATGCGAAAAGAATTCTATTAAACTCTTTGGAAGTGACATTCCGCATAAAATTATGAAAGTCCGCGTAGGCGAAGTAGCGCGTCTGGGGACGGCTCTCTTCCTCTAAATTCTTTATAACTTTCCATAAATGGTCGAGACGATCCTACTTCAAGTATTGAAGAAAGGAAACGCGCACCGACTTCTCTGTTGAATGCATCTCCGGTTTCAGTAAACGCCTCAAAAAGGTCAGAGGCAAGTACCTCAGCCCACAAATAACTATAGTAGCCTGCAGCATACCCACCCGCAAAAATGTGGGTGAATGAAGCGAGGGATCGGTCCTCCGGTATTGTCGGAGTGATACGTACTTGGCTACGTATTTCCTTTACCGCTTCAAGTGGGTCTATCTCCTTAACTGTATGGAGCTTGAGATCAACGAGAGAAAATTCTATTTGCCGCAGTAGCATAAGTGCAGTGAGATGGTGCCTTGCCGCAATCAACTTATCCATCAATTCTTCTGATATTGGCTCATGAGTTTTCACGTGGCGAGAGAGCGAGGTAAGCATGCTTTTTTCCCATGACCAATTTTCGTTCACCTGACTTGGACACTCGACTGCGTCCCACTCTACCCCAGTCATGGACATATCTGGCTCACGGGTTTTGGAAAAAAGATGATGGAGCACATGTCCAAATTCATGAAAGATTGTCGAAACTTCTCCGTGTAAGAGCTGTGCTTCCTCACCTTCTTTTGGCTCTGTAAAGTTACAGTTGAGATATGCAACGGGAAGCTCTACTTGCTCGCTTGTTTCTTCTCGAGGAAGAACGATATCCATCCACGCTCCTTGATTTTTCCCATCCCGTGCATACAAATCAGCATAAAAACCACCTCGAAGTTCTTGGTTAATATCATAGAGTGCATAAAATTTAACATCACTGCGCCAAGTAGCAACATCGGGGACTTCTTCCACGCGCGCTCCGTAGAGCCGACTTACAAGAGCGAAAACACCTTCGACAACGCGTTTGCCTGAAAAATATGGACGAAGCTCTTCTTGGGAAATATCATAGTGTGCCTTTTCAAATTTTTCGGCAACATAGGGAAAATCCCAAGCTTCAATTTTTTCAATACCAAGGCTGCTTTTCGCAAATTCTTCAAGAGAAGCAAATTCTTCTTTCGCTTTTGACTTAGCTTTTTCTGCAAGTTCAGCCAAAAATTCCTCCACACGCTGTGGGTTTTCTGCCATGCGTTTCTTAAAGGCGAACTCGGCAAAATGAGAAAAACCAAGGAGTTTTGCTTCCTCATCGCGAAGTTGAAGTATCTCACGGACAAGTGGCATATTGTCATACTTTTTGTCGTGAGGGCCTTGGTCTGATGCTCGAGTGACAAAAGCCGCGTGGAGTTCTTTGCGGAGTACCCTATTACTCGCATGCCCCATCACAGGTCCAAAAATAGGTGCGTGGAGTGTCAGCAGCCAGCCTTTCTTGTTCTTTGCTACTCCAGCACGAAGCATTGCCTCTTTTACGGTAGCGGGAACGCCATCAAGTAATCTTTCATCATCAATAACCTTGTGCCACTCAGCAACAGCACTTTTTACATTAGACTCAACTAAGGTGGAGAGGGCTGTTAGTTGTGCCTTGATTTCTGTCATCCGCTGCTTTTTCTCTGGAGTGAGCGCCACCCCAGAGAGTTCAAAATCAACAATACGGTCATCAATAATTTTTTTCTCTTCTTTCTGTAGTACTTTGTACTCTTCACTCTCATCACGATATGCACAGTATGCGCGATAAAACCCTTCATGCATCAGTGCGCGACTACTTGCAAGTGAGAGCATTTTTTCTCCTTCTTCGATGATAGCGCGGAGCTCATCAGTCTCACCTACAGCATTGAGATGGTTCACAGGCCCCCATAGTCGGTGTGTTCGCCCATCGAGCGCTGTAAGTGGTGCATGGAGCTTTGCATAGGTAGTCGGGCGAGTAGTGGCTATACGTTCAATT
>JAYSWT010000208.1:0-1453 GCA_043717905.1 bacterium
CTCTTAAAATCGATTGATGACTTTTATCGTTATTACTACCATGTCCGATATCGAGACGGGTGATAACGACAGCGGTGATAGTTCGATATGGAAGTTGCAGTTCCCAAATAACTCTGTTAAGTGTAAAGAGAAGCTTACTGGTTCGAATGAGGTTCTGAAACAAGGCAAAGAATTGAATGACGATGAAATAGAAAATTTTAATTATCTATCGTTTTCCCACCAAATTATATTAATTCAAAAAGTAGAAAATAAAATGAAAAAATACATTGGTAGCAGAAAAGCGTGGTTGGGCCTGTTTCGGGGTCCAACCGATCCTAAACTAAAAGTGAGCGAAGCTCACAGAAAATTCAAAATGGAGGCCAAGATGGGAAAGAAGATTATATGTATGATTGTATCGATGATGATGGTAAAGTCGGCGATAGCCTCATCGATTATGACAGTAGCGAAGATCGAGATAGTAAAGACGATGTTGTTGAAAGAAGAGACGTTGAAAATCGTTTGCAAGATGATGATTGTGTGGCTCACGAAGACAAGGACGCTCGAACTGAATAAAAAGTCGGCTACGGTCGCAATGATTGTGAGGATGTTTGAGGAAGGGCCGGGGATGGCTGAGTGGTGCTTAGTGCGGATGGGGCGGCCCGTGGAAGTAGATTATTTGATGAAGTATGTGAAAGAGATTGAAAACACAAGTGGACCGCTGCCCAATTTTCAGCAAGTCCAGTCCGCCATGTTCCTTTCTTTCCTTTCCTTTCCTTTCTTCAAATCAGCAAGTTCGGGCATTTCGCTGCTCAAATCTTTGGGAGCCTCAATGATCGGACTTCGAGAGCAATTTGTGATTATTTTCGGCTCCATTCCACTAAAGATGTTGGGAACGTCCAAGCATGGAGGATATCAGCCCAAGGACTTCCAGCAGTACGGTGTGAGCCCCCCTACAAGTTTCCAAGGTAAAAAGGGAGTCGACAAGGACGTGAATCCTTGCGAAATGCTGCCCAATTTTCCAAGAGTCGACTTCTCCTTTTCGGAACCGGACTCAGTCTCAATTACGAGAGGACCGCTGCCAAAATTTCCGAAGGCAGTCTTAAGAGAATCAGTGATGGGTCGGATAATGATCATTGATGGCCATGATGAATACAGCGTTGTTGAGACCGATAATTGTTGTGGCACTCCCTTCCCGTCGTCTCCACTCCTAAAATCTGAGACCGACTACATGCTCTATCCCAGAGTCGTGGTCTCAGCGGTCGAAATAAACATTGTTTGTCCACTAGGTGTTAAGATAGTGGAAGATCTAATATTAAATTCAATAGTGGGACCACAGTACTCTAGTAAGACGCACATCTGCATAGAATTTTTGTCGGGGGAATCTGCGCTCTCAAATTCAAATAGGGATCCACGACATATCTTTGTAACATGCCTTTCAGGAAGGGTTATCTCCATTGACGTAAGGGTGGATGAT
>JAYSWT010000209.1:0-1451 GCA_043717905.1 bacterium
CAAATGTCGAGACGATTCACGGATACCTGCGACTGGTATCCGAATGCTTCATGAACGCCCTAACATTCAGGGGCCGCAAGCCCGCTCCACTATCAGCACAACCATCTCCTACTTTAATAGCCAACAATATTTCCGTGTCAAAAACTAGTTTGTCGAGAGGGCGCCCCCTGCGCCACTGCCGACCAGCACGCCGTCACGCTAGATTTAGTGGAGGGCGGGATCCTTATGTCAATTCCCTCCACTAAACTCATCTCCTATAAGGACCTTTAGAATGTGTACAGTTATACCGCCAGCATTGGGGAATAGTATTTTTGGGTGGAAAATGTGATCAACCACTGGTCCGCGCACATCAGTAAGGACATGTAAGTGATAAACTCCGACATGTGGTAGTGGGACTAGTCCGGAGGAACTGTAGTTGCTGATCTCCTCGGTGTCGAGGACGTCCGGTACATGAATGTGAGACGCATTCTCATGACCACGCGAGGTGGTTGAAACTCCTTGACTGAGAGAAGAGTTGGGAGATGCCGGTTCTAGCATGGTGAGCTCGTAGTCTGCATCGACGAGAATATCTGAGTCCCGTCGTGTGCTGAATTGAGCCATCCGGAGGTCTCGTCATATGGGCTGAGGGCAGACACGGCAGACGGTAGTGGTTGGTTAAAGATTACCACATTAGAAGGGGCTGCCTTCCCCACGTCGTTGGTTGGGGCGATTAGCCCCCTGTTCGCCTCGTCGTGGTGTGACGTGTGGTCCGTCTCCGTGTCTCCGGAAATTTGGGCAGGGGTCTTTCCGTTCGGGGCAAGAAACCCGATTTTCGTCTGTAGAGTGCCTCTTGGTCGTCTTTGGTCAGTTAAAACGATAGAACTAGGGGTGTGATCGTCTTTGGCCGAAGAAAATTTGGCAAAGGTCTCACGTCCTGATTGAGTAACGTAAGATAGAGTGCCGGAGACTGTAGGACAAACAAGATGTCATCGACCCGAAGTAGGTAGATGTGAGGTTTCTAGCACAGACCCCCCCTCGCAATTTTGTTTTACATTGTGATGCAATTTTTTTCTATTGTTACGCAATTTTTTCCTTTGTGTTACTATTTTTTGAGCAATTTTTTCTATTGTTCTAATATATTGCGACTGAGCTACTATTTTATACACACATGATTTTTTTTTATACACAATTTGTTACGCAAGGGGTTTTAAGGCGACGCAAGGGGTTATTTAGTGACGCAAGGGGTTATTTAGTGACGCAAGGGGTTATTTAGTGACGCAAGGGATTATTTAGTGACGCAAGGGGTTTTAAGGCAACGCAAGGGGTTTTAAGGCGACGCAAGGAGTTTTAAGGCGACGCAAGGAGTTTTAAGGCGACGCAAGGAGTTTTAAGGCGACGCAAGGAGTTTTGACGCAAGGAATTTTGACGCAATGGATTTTGAGCACACTTTTTATTTTTGAGCACAAGTTTTT
>JAYSWT010000210.1:0-1449 GCA_043717905.1 bacterium
TCACTGGACACTAATCCATCTTTTAGCGCATCCAGTTCGTATAGACCTTACGTCCCGAAAAACTTCCACCTAGCCACGCATGTTTGGATCCGGAAAATCTAAGATTCAGGGCTTAATGCAAGGTACTCGGGACCGTTTCCTATTTTAAGTTTGCAAGGCAACTACGCCAACATCCTGATTAACGGTGCGAGCCAAACGATTAATTTGTCACGCCTAAAACCAGCCTTCGGTTTTTCAGAGGACATTCCCCAATTTGAAAGCTTAGCAAACAAATCTCCGCTCAACTCACAAGCACCAATTTTTGTTCCACCAACCGCAACACAACTGCCAAGTTCAACACCTCGTCTCGAAAGCTTCAGCGACACTTCATCAGAGTCAACTGAACAAGCCGTGGAATCAACTACATCAAACCAAATAGATATTCCAAGATACAACCGACGACAAGTAGAAAACACCACTAAGAAGAACACCTGGACGAACGCAACCTCTTTACCGTCATCCGCCGACTACAATTCCACTCCCATATCCTCGTCACCTAATACACAACCACATCACGTCAAATGGGTCAGAAATGTCACAACCAACTCGAACCCAAACGTGCCACAGCGCCTATCACGAATGCAACCGTTATGAGCTCAAATCTTCTTGATTTTACTTTCTATTTTTTTTTCAGACTCTCATGACACAGGATGCCGCACCTGTCTCATACAATGTATATATGTGTATAGGTTTTCCCCTTTTAATGTGCATGTTAAATGTCACTAATCTCTGTTTTCTAAAATCACTTAATTAATTAAACATCTCATCACAAACCCTCGACGACATACGAAACAAGCCACCTGGTACCCACTTTACATCCACTCTATGACACGCGAAAACACAACACCTTTTGACACCATATTCGTTTATTTTCACACATCAACCCAAACAACTCGCATCCCACCAAACTTCCACTTGAAAGTTGCATCGACAGAGGTTCCGGCGACTTGATGCCCCGATCCAACGGAAGACGGGTCTCGCTTAGGGTATTCACCCGATGCAACCTTCAGAAGAAATTATCGTGGACGTCAAACCTCAAACTCTCACAACATTCTTGACTCGACAAGCAATCATAACAACGCTCCAATTTGTACACATATGCATACAATATTTCATTCATAAACAAACCGACATTTTCCACACATCAAACAGCACGCCACCAGTCACATTTATATTTGTCACTATTATAACATTCATATCACACCCCTCACGCTCCGCGCTTACCGGTGGGGGCTGTATGTGGTGACCTACTCCTGCGTTTTTCACTCCTCCCCCGTCTTGCAGCTCACGAGACGACGCGGAGACATTAATGGATTACAGGACGAGGCGGAAAACGAGAGCGCTCCCGGCGCAGACAACAACGGTGTCCAGCGAGTACAACATAGCAAGGCAGATCCGCAGGCGGTTGAA
>JAYSWT010000022.1:0-15554 GCA_043717905.1 bacterium
GCTGCGAGACTAGGACTCGAACCTAGATAACGACCTCCAGAGGGTCGCGTCCTACCGTTAGACGATCTCGCAATGTATTACTACGTATAGTATCCAGACGAATTACACGCAGTTGGCACAGTATAGCCAATTTGCTCTATTTTTCAAGCTGTAATTCTTGTATGCTATTTCTATGCCTACATACTCATGGTATCAAGCATTACTCAAGCCCACTTTTGCCCCACCCGCATGGCTATTTGGACCTGTGTGGAGTGTGCTGTATCTCATTATCGCCGTATCATTTGGGTATGTCGCCAAACTCTTTTGGGAGAAACAGATTCCATTCATGGTGCTTCTTCCCTTCATTCTGAATATTATTTTCAATGTAATTTTTACGCCGTTGCAGTTTTGGCTACGCAATCTTCCGCTTGCGTCACTTGATATCATTCTTGTTCTTATCACCCTCGTCTGGGCGCTCTATGCAATATTCCCCTATGCGCGCTGGGTAACCTATGTGAATATTCCCTATCTCCTATGGGTATCGTTTGCAAGCGTACTCCAACTATCGATTACTTGGATGAATCGATAGTGTCTGGCATTCGTAAATTGTACGAAATAATTATTTACTGAAAAGAATACTTACGAGCGATTCCGTTCGCGTTCATACGATAGCGCAATCGTTGAGGTGAGAAAAATGAGCATAAAGAAGACGAGGCCCATAAAACAAGTTGGCACTCCAAAAGTGTACGCCGCAAATCCACGCTGCATAAATGCGGGAAGTTCAGTTGCAGTGAGATACCCAGCAAAGATAACTCCTGCGAGGGACACTCCTGCGAGGGACCATAGCCCACTTTCAAATGCTATCTTTTTTTGTATAGAATAAATGACAAGGGTGAGGAGAATAATATACAAGGCAAACCCATACCAACATGCAGGAATTCCAAATACCGTAGGACAAGTTTCATTAAACGCACATGCACCTGAAAAAAGCTTTACCATCGAAAGGTAGCCCGAGAAGAGAAAACCTACTAACGAGAAACCAAATATAAACCGAAGTGAAAGAGGAATATTTTTCATACTCATGTGAATTACGACTAAGGGAGTTCGTGACTCTCAATTACAATCATTATACAACGCAGGAAAAATGGGAACTACTTTTTTTTACCTGCCGCCTTAATAAAAGCATCGAAGAGCGGGTGTGAAGTGAGGGGTCGAGCGGTAAACTCGGGGTGAAACTGAGTCCCAAGGAAGAACGGATGCTTTGATTGCGGGAGCTCAGCAATCTCCATCAGAGTCTCCGATGGAGAAACTCCAGAAAAGACAAGTCCAGCATCGGTCAAGTTTTTTACATATTCAGGATTTACCTCAAAGCGATGACGATGGCGCTCGTGTACTATTTCTGCCTTGTAAGCTGCACGCGCGATGGTACGCTCTTTGAGATACGCGGGGAACGAACCGAGACGCATTGAGCCACCGTAGTCGCCGTCTTTCATCTTTTGGCGCTGGTCAGGCATGATATCAATGACTGGAAACTTCGTCTTCTCATCAATCTCGGTAGTATTCGCACCTTTCCAACCGAGGACATTGCGTGCATATTCAACGACCATCAACTGCATGCCGTAGCAGAGACCAAAGTAGGGAAGCTTATGAGTACGCGCATATTTTATCACTGCGAGTTTTCCTTCAATACCACGTGCACCGAAACCACCCGGAACAATAATACCGTCATACTTTTTCAGTTTTGCAAGATTTGCACTTGCATGCTTTCCCTCAAAGTCAGTTGCTGCTATCCAGTCGATGATTGGCTTTTTGTTCGCTTTGTATGCGGCATATTTTACCGCTTCGATAACTGAGAGATAGGAGTCAGCGAGGACAAAGTCGCCAGTCGCAAAATATTTTCCTACCATGCCGATGCGCACCTCCCCTTTTGTGTGATGAACACTTCGAACAAATTTTTTCCATGGGAGAAGTTCAGGAACTTTTTTCCTCGACTTAAAGTCCATCAGTTCGAGGAGAATATCTGCGAGTTTGTCTTTTTCAAAGTTAAGCGGAACATCATAGACACTATCCACGTCTGGGGCTGAGATAACCTGCTCAGGGTGAAGTCCTGATGATGCGGCAATTTTCTCTTTGCGCTTTATGTCGAGCGGCACTTCAGCGCGGGCGATAATAATATCTGGTTCGACGCCATAGGAGTTCATGGTGCGCACCGCATACTGGGTCGGCTTGGTCTTCATCTCGCCGAGTTTTCCAGGGACGGGAAGATAGGAAACGAGAACAAACAACACATCTCCAGGATGCTCAAACTCAAGCATGCGTGCAGCCTCGATGAACATCACACTCTGATATTCACCGAGTGTGCCACCAATCTCGATGATCGTGATATCGGACTTGTCTTTCTCCCCCGCTTTCTTGATTCGGTTCGCAATTTCTTCAGGAATATGAGGTACGGGCTCAACACAGCGCCCACCGTAACCAAGCGCACGCTCTCGGTCAATGACGCTTTTGTAGACCATGCCACCAGTCATGTAGTTTTCTGGATTTAAGTCTCGGCCAAGAAAGCGCTCATAGCTGCCCATATCCTGATCAGTCTCAAGTCCATTGCGCATGACAAATACTTCACCGTGTTCGGTTGGATTCATTGTACCTGCATCAACGTTGAGATATGGGTCAATTTTTATCGGCGAAACCTTAAAGCCGCGCGACTGAAGCAAGAGCGCTATCGAGGAGGTTGCAACCCCCTTCCCCACTCCACTCATCACACCGCCCACTACGAAAATATATTTATGTGCTTTTGTCATGCTGGTGTTATGAATGATGAAATTTATTACGAGGAGACGAACAGTGAGCTTTTCTCACGTTATCGATTGGTGGTGGTTTTTTCATAGATGTCGCTAAACTTTTAAATAGCGGCGAACTGCTAAGTAACTTGAGATAATTCCGAGTGTCATGCCCACACCAAGGAGGACGAGAAAGATCTGGTTAAGATTGGCGATGTAGTAATAGAAAAGATCAATTCCACCATAAAAATCCTGTGTTGCACCCTTGAGCCACAGGGTCACTGGGTAGAAAAGCGCCGTTGCAACTATTGCCGAGACCATACCATACATCGCTCCCTCGACAATGAATGGTCCGCGCACGAAGGTATTGTTCGCACCAACGAGGCGCATGATAGCAATTTCTTCACGAGAAATGTAAATAGCGAGGCGAATGGTATTGAAAGTGATCACAATCGCAATTGCAACCAAGAGGAGCAGTATGGCAACCGAGACACGTTCGACACCAGCGGTAATAGCAGTCAGTTTATCGATAACGACCTTGTTCTTGCTGTAATTAACATTGTAGATGAGATTGCCACCAGGGCCTGCAGCTTCCTGCTCTCCCTTAATATGCTTTGCTATCGCTTCATATTGGGCAGTATCCTTTGCTTTAATATTGAGAATTGCCCCGAGTGGATTATCAACAAGCTCGTCGAGTGCTTGAGTCATCAGGTAGTCATTCTGGTGCCTATCTTTAAAATTCTGTATTGCTTGGTCACGAGAAATATAGGTCACCTGCTTTACTTCAGGTAGCGCCTCGATACCACGTTTCATCAAAAAGATGTCACTCTCGGGTGCATCAGCATTAAAATAGACATTCACATCTACTTTATCCTTTATTGATTGGAGTGATGAATCGAGAAAAACTGACGCAATCATTGTTGTGCCTACAACAAATAGCGCAACCGTCATCACAAAAATAGCCGACAGAGAAACAACTGCGTTTCTCCAGAAATTGATGAAGCCGGCTTTCACGATCCGGCGGGTATTGGTGAACACTCCCATTACCCACCATTTTCCCACGCAAACTGCAGTGATGCAAACTTTCCCGAGTTGCTTTTTTGACACATTGCGCAGTTGCCGACGTTCGGTCGTTTGAAGCAGTAGCAACCTACAGCATCAAACGCCCTCTGCGCCGTCGCCTACGCACTGTATTCAAAAAATCTACTCGCTAACGAAATTTGACGTAATCAGAATTCTTCATTCTCTAGATTTTGAATACAATGTATCTTGTTATTTTGGATGAAGAGCGAGAAGGCGAGCAAAAAATTACTGAGCCGTACTTTTCAGTACGGTGAAGGAATTTTTCGTGAAGCTGACAAAGCTCTTCGCCAAAATTACAAGATATATTTGCCGTGTTTGTCGTCCCGGATAATCGAGCCATTATCCATAGTAATGACGCGCCGCTTCAGCGAATCAATAATCCCCTTGTTGTGGGTCGTCAGAATGATTGTGGTTCCCATGTCGTTGATTTTCTTCAATATCTGGATGATGTCGTAAGTATTCACTGGGTCGAGGTTTCCTGTCGGTTCATCGGCAATCAGCACGTCAGGCTGGGAAATGATTGCGCGGGCAATGGCGACACGCTGTTTCTCGCCACCTGAGAGTTCATTGGGGAAATGTAACGCTTTTGAAGCCAGATCAACCAGTTCCAAGACTTGGGGCACATCAGAGCGTATCTCCTCATCAGTGCGTCCTGCCGCCTCCATAGCAAAGGCGATATTCTCGTAGGCGGTCTTGTTGGGAAGGAGGCGGAAGTCCTGAAATACAGTGCCAATGCGTCTGCGATAGGCTGGAACGTAAGATTGTTTGATGCGATGAACGTTGGTTGACTCGAAGAATACTGAGCCAGTGGTTGGTTTTTCCTCAACTAAGAGTAGTCGCAACATGGTTGTCTTTCCTGCCCCAGAGTGCCCTACAACTGAAACGAACTCTCCAGGCTCGATACCAAAAGTGACTTCATGGAGCGCCGCATGGTCAGAATAGAGCTTTGTAACGTTATCAAAATATATCACTGATAGAGTATATCAAGATTGGGGGCATGTCGCACCCAAACTACCCACACGGATAGTGTAAAAACAGAGGATCCACTTTTTACAAGTCCTTCTCTGCCGAAATAAACTCATCTATTTCCCCGCGTTCGAGCACATCGTCGACTTTCGCTGTCTCCACATCCGTACGATGGTCCTTCACCATTTTATAAGGGTGGAGCACGTACGAGCGAATCTGGTTGCCCCACTCTACTTTGGTGGTCTTTGAAATGTACATCTTCTCTTTTTCCTCATCTGAGAGTGACTCTTTGAGATGAAATATCTTTGCAGCAAGAATTTCGAGCGCGCGCTCTTTGTTTTGTAGTTGTGAGCGCTCGGCTGATACATGCACCGCAAGCCCAGTTGGCTCGTGCACTACACGTACAGCAGTCTCACGTTTATTCACATTTTGCCCACCCGCTCCCCCTGAGCGAGAATACTCGAAACGCACTTCTGCTTCGGGAATAGCCTCAATCTCCCCTTTCTTGAACTTTGGTATCACCTCTACCATCGAAAATGATGTGTGGCGTTTCTGCGCGGCATTAAAGGGTGAGATACGAACAAGGCGGTGTACCCCTGACTCGTTCTTCAAATCCCTGTATGCGCTACTTCCTTTCACTTCGAAGGTGATGTTACGGTAGCCACCGTGATCATTCTCGTTTTCATGCAGCACCTCATAACCCCATCCCTTTCGTTCGCAATACTTGAAATACATCCGCACCAGCATCGCAGAAAAATCTTCAGAATCGTCTCCGCCCGCGCCAGAGAAAATAGTAATGATTGCATTTGCTTTGTCATACTTTCCGCCACCTTCCGCAATAATTTTTAGTTCTTGGAGTTCTTTTATCATTGCCTGTGCTCGCTCCTTGTCCGCCCAAAAATCGGGCATCACCATAAGCGCCTCAATTTCTAGAATCCGAGTTGCATTTGGATGTTCTACGGTCATGCGCGGATTATACCGAGCAACTGGGTTTTGGTCGAGAATAATGGAATTACATGCCATGAAACTCAGTCTCCCCACATGTTCAAGTTAAAATCTTTTTTCGAGATAGAGAGAAACGGTGCGACGTTTCCATGCTTTTCCTTCGCGGATGTGCTTATGAGAGCGCTCAACTTTGTGTATCTCAAAATATGGTGCGAAAAATTCATGCACGGTAATCTCAGTCCACACATGCTCGTATACTCCAAGCTCGGGGTGGATATACGCGTCTTTCTCATCAGCGGGGTGCTCTCGCAAGAGTCTACGCACGTGCATGTCCTGATCTGCAAGAAATGACTTATAGAAAAGCCAGCCTCCTGGCTTGAGTACTCGCAACACTTCCTTGAGAAGCACATCGCGTTCCTTTTCTTTCAAAAAATGTGACGTCATCATATCGAGCACGATATCAACAGAAGAATCCTTCATATCAATCAGCCCCTCGATCGAACGCACAACGTATTTAATCGGGAGTCCTACCGATGCCTTCTCTGCCTGCTTAATTCCCTCGCTTGAAATATCGTAACCACTTGCACGCATGCCGTAGTTCTTTGCGAGATAGATGAGATTACGGCCGTTACCACAGCCAAGGTCGAGTGCCTGTGTGGTGACATTTAGAAATTTTTTTCCATAATTGCGCTCAAGAAAACGACAAAACTTCTCGAGGTCTTCAGCTGGCTCGTCGGAGAGCTGAAGATGGTCTCCAGTCTTATACTCTTTATTCCAGAATTGTTCGTGTTTTGACATATGTTGTGGGGGGGTGACAGCGATGGTTTAGGATGGACTCCGACTTTTCAATCCTTACAGGATCTGTACACCTTTTGGAGATTTCAGAAAATCCCTCAAAAGGTCTTGCGACTTGGTTCCCATCAGAATGGGTTCCCATAACCAAGTCTCACTGGCGCAAGCAAAGCCAATTGATTGCTGAGGCGTCAAAATAATAACTTATTAAGTTTTATTTTGGAGCCGCCTCCCAGACTTGAACTGGGCACCTACTGCTTACGATGCAGTCGCTCTACCAGATGAGCTAAGGCGGCATACATTTACTTTAGCTGTCCACAACAATAGAGACAGGATCGGCGACAGCTCACATCAATATTTTTCCACGCTTCGCTCGAAAACTATTGTGTGGCTCCTGCCCGGGCTCGCGGTCTCGAAGACTCGACATCTCTCCGCCTTTCGATCCCGGTCGGAAGCTAACGCTTCCTGAACCGGCTGGAGCCGTTTCCCGGGATCGAACCGGGTACCTTCTCCTTCGCTTACACTCCTTCTTTATATATACAAGGAGGCTAGACTGTATCTTAAACTTTTCCTTTCGGATGAAGTTTCCCTTGTCAGTCGTTCGGGCGATAAATTTGTCTTTGTCGCCACGGTCTTGTCCATACTATCCTGATTAGGATGGATATTAACCGTAATTCGGGTGACGATATATGATTTCTCATGTATCGGGCAGGGATCTTGCGACCCACCATGGAGATGCTCTACCAATTGAGCTAAAACGGCATATTGATGCATTTTCCGACTTTTATCTTATACTAGCGCGCTGCATGTTATCTACCAAGACAGCGTAAAAGGCTTTACATGTAGTTCGTACTCTCAAGAACTACATGATGCAATCTACACTAATTGAGTAATAATTTCAATTTCACAAAGTGGGGGTTGCGAAAAAATGATATTTTACCTATAATCCCCCTTACGTTAACTCATTAAGAATTCATCTGTTGGATTCTGGGTTTAATATAGCGGGATAGAGGAGCGGTACCTCGTCAGGCTCATAACCTGAAGGCCCTGGTTCGATTCCAGGTCCCGCAACAAGGCACAAAGGAAAGTCCCCTCTTGGGGATTTTCTTTTGCATTGTTGTATTAAATTTGAACCTCCTGTATAATACTATATATGGCCAAAGTTGAGGAGAAGAAGAAGGCGATTGAATTACGCAAACAAGGTGAGAGTATCAAGCAAATCGCCAAACAAGTTGGTGTCTCGCGAGGGACAGCAAGCCTGTGGTGCACTAACATCACCTTGACTAATACCCAGATAAAAATTCTTCACGAAAGGATGATTAGGGGTGGGAGTACTGGTCGCAAAAAAGGAAGAGATACAAATATAGCAAAACGAAAAAATAATATCGCAATTCAGGAAAAAATAGCAAAGGTAATGCTTGGAAGTATCACCAATCGAGATATTACTATGTTGGGACTTGGACTTTACTGGGGCGAAGGAAGCAAGAAAAATGAACGAAGATTCATTTTCACAAATAGTGACAAAGGGATTCTTCAATGCATGCTAAGGTGGCTTCAAATTATCGGTATATCAAAAAGTGAAATAGTCGGACAGATATATATCAATGAACAGCACCGCGATCGATTAGAAATTGTTGAAAAATACTGGCAGAAAGAACTAGGCATACATAAAAGTCAATTAAGGAAATCAGTACTCATAAAAACCCCCACTATAAAGTATTACGAAAATAAAAATGAATACTTTGGCACGTTTCGTCTTATGGTAAGGCGAAGTACCACCCTGCAATATTTGACACTCGAGTTACTAAAGACTGTTCAGGGCCAAGTTTGATTTTTAGATGAGATATGCTATAAAACATTAACGCCGACGTAGTTCAACGGTTAGAACAGGGGACTCATAAGCCTCAGACAATAGTTCAACTCTATTCGTCGGCACTAATTGGCTCATTTTTTATGAGAGTCTAAATTTGGCAACTGGAAGCATCATCCGCTCGCGCACTGGTGAGTATTTCCTTCTACAGTAAAGCAAGAAAGACAGTTTGCAATTGTTCAACTTTATGTATAATGATTCCACTCTTAAATTGGAGAGGAAATACCGACAATTTAAGAAGAGAATTGCGCAATGCGGTGGTAGCTCAACTGGTTAGAGCACCCGCCTGTAGACGTTGCAGCTTTCTGTCCGAAAGGCAGATTGAAACTCTCTGGGATAACGGTGAAGGCTAAGTTCATAATTAGTGAATATGCGAATACCGTGGGAACCTCATGAATAGATAAAATGGCGGAATCATGGGGGCGCCGTAGAGACTAGATACCGGAGCACCTAAAAGTTTGCTTGCAAATCTTATGGTGAAGATATAGTCCACGCCACTATGAAAATAGTGAATTCAGTGCACGTGGGAGGTTGCGGGTTCGAGTCCCGTCCGCCGCGCAAATTCAAAAATACACCCCCTTTTGAAAGAAAGGGGGTGTATTTTTCGCGGCGGACGGGACTCGAAAGACGGAGCGGATGCTTAGCCAGCAGGCGAGGCCGCGAGTCGGGGTCGAAGAAATTTTCGAGCGACGGCGAGGAAATTATCTGTGACCGAGTCCCCTCAGAAACAAATGGGAAAGGGGTACTGCACATGTAAGGCGAGAGTCCTATTCCTTATTTTAAAAACATAACTGATTTCTTAATAAAATCCACAACAAGCGCTTCTCCTCTTTCCAGAACTGTTACCTCTTGTATTTTCGTATCAAGAACATTTTGTAAGATATATGAAGGCAAGGTATCAATATACTCGCGAGAAGCGACAGCGATGATGGTGGGGTGCTGCTCTCCAAGTCTTAAAATAAGCTCTGTTGCAATTCCACAATCAGGAAGTACTCCATCTTCATCTGCTGCATATATTTCTTGGTACTGCGTTACCTCAGTAATCCCGAGTTTGTATCTGATTATCTCCGCACTTTCGGTTGAGCGAGGGGTTGGGGCTGAAATGATCATCGCCTCTCGTTTTTCGAGGTAACTCTCTATTCGACCTGCTGCCTCACGCATGGTTTTCTTTCCTTCGAGGGTGAGGTGACCATCTTGATACTGACCGTAACGCACTAAAATGAGTTCCTGTATTTCTATATATCCTCTACTTCCCCTCCCATATCACACTTGGGGCTTGAGCCCGCTCCGCATTTGCAAGAAATACTCCAAGGATAACTCCAACAACAAGCGCAATGACTCCAATCAAAATATTCTTTTTATCCATACTTCATATTTTATAGGTATCCGAGTGCTGCAAAAATTCGATAATAAATATTAATCACGTGCTCGGCGTCACTGCGAGAGAGTGCGTAGTCCGTCCCCTTATGCGCAACCGCATTTCTTATCTTATGCGCCTCCCATGCTTCCTCAAGGTAAGGAAAATCAGTTGCGGAGATTTTCTTCATACGCTCACCCAATGTTGTGCCAGAATATCCCATGCGCTCGGTTACCTCATCAAGGATATTATCTGCCTCAAGAATCGCAACCTTCCAGTCTGAAGGATTGAGAGAAGTCATATAGTCTTCAACTCGATGCCAGCGAATATTTTTTTGAGTTCGTTCACTTTCCCAGTTCAGCGCGAGACCAAGCTTTTTACTCTCTTCTGCGGACAATTCTTGAATACGAATAAAGGAATATACGATGACTCCGATTGCGCCCATTGAAACTATCGTCGAGATAGTCTTGATAATCACGAGCATTGTTGAGAAGAACGAAGAAACTGGATCAAGTGCCCCTGAGGGTACTCCTGAAAAGAAACTGAGTAGTGGAAGAACCAACAACAGTAGCACTAGTACTGCAATAATTATCTCAGAAAGAACAGCGCCAGGTTTTGCCGCTGATGCTGCCGCGGCTGGTTTGCCGCCTCCCTTTGCTGGTGGTTTGTCTGCCATACTCTTATATTACACCATTTTGGTGAGTTATTTTACAATTCTTCTACAGCCCTTCCTGCTTGGAAAAGCGTTTGTTCTTGAAACTTCGCTGCAATGAACTGAATGCCAACGGGAAGTGCCACGTTGTCACGAGTAATCATCCCCGAAGGTACTGAAATACCTGGAATACCCGCTACGTTGGCTGATACCGTATAAATATCCCCGAGATACATCTTGAGTGGGTCAGCGGTCTTTTCTCCAATTTTCCATGCAGGCGATGGAGTAGTGGGAGTAGCTATGACATCGACATCTTGGAAAGCCCGCTCGAGCTCTTCGGTAATTAGACGGCGAACAGCCACTGCTTTGTTGTAATAAGCATCATAGTACCCTGCAGAGAGTACGTATGTACCAAGAAGGATACGCCTTCTCACCTCTTTTCCAAACCCTTCTCCACGACTTTCGCTATACACCTGCATCAGTTTTTCTGCGTCCTTTGAGTAGCCGTACCTAATGCCATCATAGCGAGCTAAGTTCGCAGACACTTCAGCCGGCATGATGACATAGTAGACTGCAAGTGCCTTGGGGAGGGAGGGAAGTTCGATGTACGCAATCGTATGACCAGCTTGCTCTAATTTTTCTATCGTTGAGTTAAAATTCTCACGTACATCTTTGTCGATACCGTCAATTTCAATAAATGATTTCGGAACCCCGATGGTGAGTTTCGCTTTTGTTTTCTTTGTTACTTTAGTAGGATGGTCATCTGGTACTGAAGTACTATCATTTATGTCGTGGCCACCAATAGCCTCAAAAAGAATTTCCACATCTCTGACATTGCGACCAAATGGCCCAATTTGGTCTAGCGACGAAGCCATCGCTTGTAGTCCGTATCTTGAAACCGCCCCATAGGTGGGCTTGAGACCAACTATACCGCAAAAGGCTGCCGGTTGGCGCACAGAGCCCCCTGTGTCCGAACCAAGCGCTGCGAGTGACATCCCTGCCGCGAGTGCTACCGCAGAGCCTCCCGAGGAGCCTCCAGGTACACGCGAGACATCATAAGGGTTCTTTGCTGGACCATAAATACAAGTCTCGGTCGAACTTCCCATTGCAAACTCATCCATGGTGGTACGACCCAAAATAACCGCTCCTCTCTCTTTGAGTCGAGCAACCACGGTTGCATCGTAAACGCCACGGTGGTTCATAAGGATTTTCGATCCAGACGCAGAAATTTTTCCTTTGACGAGCATGTTGTCTTTTAATGCTATGGGAATACCAGTGAGTGCTGTTCCCTTCCCACTTTGTAGCATTTCATCAGCAACCTTTGCTTGTGCAATTGCGTCATCAAATATTTCCGCAAAGGCATTCAGTCTCGGATTTTCCTTCTTTGCCCGTTCGAGGTATGCAGTGGTAAGTTCCACCGCTGAATATTTTTTTTCTTTGAGTGCCTTGCCTGCCTCCAGAAGGGTGAGTGTTTTGAGATTAATATTCATGCTAGAAAATTTGCTGAACTTTTATATAGTTATCCTCCTTTCGAGGTGCATTCTGAAGGATTGCCTTTGTAAATTCTCCGCCAGGGTAAGCCTCAGAGTCTTCTCGCATGACGTTGCGGAGCGAACCCACACGCTCAGTCGCATCTTCCAGAGTTACGACCGTACTTACTTCGCCAACATAATCCAAAATAGCCTCAAATTGCTTGGGAAATTCGAGTTTTTCTGCTTCAGAAAGCGTTATTCGTGCCAGCGTTGCCAGGTGGTCAATATCTTCAGGCTTTAACATAAAACTATCCTACACTATTTTATGATACGAAGAAACTCCTCTTCATTGATGATCTTTGTGCCAAATTTTTGGGCATCAGTACGCTTGCTTCCTCCTCCTTCTCCCGCAAGAAGATAGTCCGTGCTTCCCGAAATACTTCCGGAAACCTTTCCTCCTAGTGACTCTATTAGAGTTTTTGCTTCATCCCGCGACAAAGTTGGCAGTGTACCAGTAATAACAAATGTTTTTCCAAGAAATTTTCCTCCCTGCGGTTTATTTTCATCAAGCACTTCTACTTCACGTAAAAGCGACTCTAGTTGCTTGTGATTGCGCTTGTCTTTAAAAAAAGCAGTGAGCGACTCCGCAACGACTTCTCCTACACCCGAAATGGAAAGCAAATCATCTTTGATAGCATGTTGCAATCGCTCAAATGTACCAAAATGGACAGCAATATCTTTTGCAGTCTGCTCTCCGACATGACGTATACCCAATGCAAAAAGAAAACGGTGGAATGGGACTCGTCGCGCAGAGAAAATAGCTTCCATTAAATTATCAGCACTCTTTGCGCCAAATCCTTCGAGACCTTCGATGTCTGTTCGTTTCAGCCGATAGATTGAAGCAAAATCAGCAACAAGACCGATGTCGTGAAAAAGTTCAATAATTTTATCTCCCAACCCTTCAATATTGACGCTCCTTTTACTAACAAAATGAATTAACCCCTCAAGATGTTTCGCGGGGCAATCAGTATTTTTACAATACCACGCTGCACTATCTTGTTTGCCGACCTGTTCACGGACAAGTTTTGTGTTGCACTCTGGGCAATTCAGTGGCATCACAAAGCGCTTCGCACCTTTTGGGCGCAAGGCTGTGAGCACATCAAATATCTCAGGAATCACGTCTCCTGCTTTGCGAATCAACACGGTATCCCCTATGCGAATATCGAGTCTTTTGATTTCATCTTCATTGTGGAGTGTCGCTCGTGCAACGGTCGAGCCCGCGACAAGTACTGGCGCAAGTAGCGCTACGGGAGTAACCGCGCCTGTTCGTCCAACTTGGAGTGAAATTGCGAGGAGTTTTGTGGTTGCCTCCTCAGCGGGAAACTTATAGGCAATTCCCCCTCGTGGAGACTTTGCGGTGTAGCCGAGTAGGTCCCATAGCTCACGCTCGTTGGTCTTTATCACTATTCCATCAATGCCATAATTTTCCCCTTCACGTTTCGGAGTCCACGTATCGTAAAATGACTGTACTCCAGCAAGTGAACGACAAACCTTTCTATCAATATTGACCATAAATCCGAAGTCAGCCAGTGCTGCGAGTTCGTCCTCTTGAGAAGCATATACAGGCCCTGCTTTTCCTCTTTCAATATCGTATGCAAAAAACTGTAAGTGCCGTTTTGCGACAATTTTTTGGTCAAGCTGACGAAGAGTCCCAGCGGCAAGGTTGCGCGTATTTGCATAGAGCTGTTCTCCCTTTTTTTTGCGCTCTCTGTTAATGCGCTCGAGATCATTTTTTTTCATCCACACCTCACCGACAACGGTAATGTCCACATTCTTTTTAAGTACAAGGGGTATTGAAGCGATAGTTTTAATATTTTCAGTAACATCTTCGCCTATTTCACCATCACCGCGTGTTGCAGCACGAACGAGTTTACCGTCACGATAAGTGAGAATAATTTTGAGGCCATCTATTTTGAGCTCTGCGATATAAGATGGTTTCTGATCGATGCCTTTCTTTTTGAGAAAAGTGAGATTTCGTTCTTCCCAATGGCGAAGCTCGTCAAAAGTAAAGACATTATCAAAACTCCATTGCTCTATTTCGTGACGTACTTTTTCGAATCGATCGAGTGGCGTACCACCAATTCGATGGGTTGGTGAAAGTGGGTCATCGTACATTGGATACTCCTTTTCGAGCGCTGCGAGTTCACTCATCAGTGAATCATATGCCTCATCAGATATCTTTGGGGAATCATGAACATGATACAGCACGCGGTGCTTTTCAAGCTCGGTGCGAAGTAGCCCTATGCGAACTCTCGCAGTACTCGATTCTGTCCCTTTTTTGACCATAGGGAGATTATAGCAATCCCCCTGATTTCAGCGAATTTTCATATCCAAGTAAAATTTCTCGAAAAACCAGAGGCGGTACGAAACCTTCATAAGCAGATGAAATTCGAGGCGACAAGGAGAAATTCTCCGAGGCGTACTTATTGGTACGACGAGGGGAATTACGGCGCAGGCAACGAAGAAGTTCGCTGCTTATGAAGGTTTCGTTTAGAAATTGCCTTGGACTTGAATAGTCCGCTGAGTCTTCCTTGCACCTGCCACGCAGGTGTTATATCCATTACTCACAATGGTGGTTGTTGAATTACTCTCTTTAAATACCATGATATCGGCACAAGTATTATCGGGAAACGCTAGGCTGAAGTTTGTTGTCCCAGTAGTCGGGTCCGGGGCATTTACTGCAGTCCAGGAAGGGAGCAATCTGATTTGAGTAGAATCACAAATTGGCTCTGGGAATGTTGGAGACAATTCACTTACATATTGGGTTGAGGTTGTAAAAATTGTGTATGATCTCCCGTTTTGTGGCGCGCTTCTATCCCAATAAAGGGCGCACTCTACACCCTTATCAGCAGCGCCAAAAGCTTTGGCGGAGTCCTTAAGATACGAAGCAAGAATAATATCTTTTATACTGAGCGCATAAATACCAAAACTAATTGAAAGTATGATGCTGACAATAAGCACTGACATCAACAATATGTACCCTTTCTTGCTTGTGTTATTTGTGTGGAACATATTATTTGAGGGGTGGGAACCAATTATATAAATCGTCATTGATAGTGAGGGTTTTTAGTTCGCCTCCAAAACCAAGATAGGTCACGGTTGAAAAAATCCTCACCTGACGCAGTGGCGTCACTGGATTATCTATACCAATGACGCTTACAGTGCGATTAAATGGAGTCGCAATCCAAGGAGAAGAGAGCGGAGATACTGCTTGGCGGTAAAGTCCAGTATTAGGGTTGTAATAAACAGGAGAGATTATATTGCAATTAGGGACACAATTGATTATTGCACCCAACGACCACACAAGTAGCGCATCGTGCTCTGTCACGTCAACCACACAGCCAGCACCATCGCAGCCAGGGAGAATGCTCGTGAGCCACGAACCTGTCGGATAGTTGGTTATGTTATTATCGCGAATATTGTGTATCACTTCAATCGCCTCTTCAGCAAGATGAGTGGCGATAAGTTCATTTCTCGCATCACGAGTTGCACGAATACTTGATGCAGCGAGCACCATAGGGCCAGTGACTGCAGTAATGAGTATTGTCACAGCAACCAGCGTTTCAATAAGGGTAAAACCTTTTTTGTCGCGAAGTGA
>JAYSWT010000211.1:0-1449 GCA_043717905.1 bacterium
GCAGCATTTTATGTTCTTTTGTTTGTATAGCTGTTGACTTGTTTAATGTATAGTTAGGTCATTTTCGCCACTTTCGTGACCGTTGAGAGCAAAGGTTCATTTCTCAGTGGATTTGTGTTCTATGAAGGTTAATGACAAATTTTATCCCCTTGCCCCTCGTGAAATTGTGGGCTAACTTTTTGAAAGGTGCAAATCCAAAATGGCCGCCGTCGGTAATTGTGGAAATTAAGTTTGTAATGGGTTGACCTACAATAATGTATAGTATATGGTTTTTATGGTTTGTGGGGTCAGAGATTTCATTTCTGATGTCGTTTTAGTCAGTCGATAAATATTTTGACCTTAAAATCCAAGATGGCCGCCCGTTTGCAGCTCTGAAAAGTCAATTATTAAAAATCATCTTGCAATCTTCATTTTCGGCTCATATGACAGCACTGTTTGTGTTCATTTTCACATTCTTTTAACAGGGTTTTGTATATTTATTAGGAATGAATGTTCTGCATCGACTGGAGATCAACGTTGCTTGAATACTGCACTAAATGCATCACACTGAAACTTACAAAATGTCTCGTGAATGTGTACTGAAATGTGGCAATACGTGTAAGTCCACTAACACTATACTATCAGCGACAGTAAATGGGAGAGTTTACAATCAAAGTCCAAGGACTGGTCAGGACTTGACAAATTTGGAGATCTTTACAGCACCATTCCATGGAAAGATGGACTAAAGAGGCATAACATACATCAAACATGCTATATCTCAATATCATCGTCAGAAAGGCGCTGGAGGTGGTGTTGAGGAAGCATCGAGAGCAAGGGTTAGATGTGCTTGGGCTAAGTTTAGAGAGTTGGCCCCTATCTTGACTTCAAGAGGAGCCTCTCTAGTGGTTAAGGGAAAGGTCTATAAAGCATGTGTACAAAGGGTCATGGTGTATGGTAGTGAAACTTGGGCAATGAAGGTAGAGGATATGCAGAGGTTGGAAAGAGCTGAGAGAATGATGGTACGGTGGATGTGTGGCGTTAACCTGAAAAACGGAATATCAATTAGGACGTTGAACAGTCGTTTTAGTGTTTCAGACTTGGTGATGCGTGGTAGACTGAGATGGTTTGGACATCTGGAAGGCAAGAATGGGAGAGACTGGAGACTGGGTATCCTCTTGTAGAAATATGGATGTGGATTGTGCTAAACTCAATGAAAGAAGTAGACACACTTGGGGAGAGTGCGTGCTGAATGACATGGATCTGCTTCGCTTGCAACGAGACTGGGCACAAGACCACGTGAGGTGGAGAGGCTTGATATGTGGGAACCGTCCAACCTCTGCTTGCAGGGACAAGCGGACGTTAAAACGATGATGATGATGAGATTATACTTTCTAATTAGATCCCAATAGTCACGAAAGTGCTGCTGTCACTGTTATGCCTCAATGCATGTCCTACGCTTGTCCGCTTGTC
>JAYSWT010000212.1:0-1449 GCA_043717905.1 bacterium
AGTCGTAAAGGCCACAACAGTAGTCAGTTTAATATTGTTACCAGAACAGGGAGACGGTCCTAGTTTTAGTAGGCGTCTCAGTTTTGTTTCATAGCAGAGCCCCCACACAACGAAGACATTGGAGAAAGGATACATGAAATGTTTGGGATAAAACGATGACAATAATTTAAGGTACCTAAGAAACTTCTAAGCTGTGAAACTGTCTTGGGTAAATGAAAATTGGTGATGGTTTCAAGTTGTTGAGGTAGAGGTCATACTCCAGTGCCTGAGACGCGGTGACCTAAAAACCATACTTTTTGTTGGAAAAAGTGACATTTGTCAGGATTTATCTGAAGGTTATTTAGGTGAAGAATTTGCAAGAGTTTCTCAAGGTATGACTTATGAGTGTCGTAGTCCTCTGAACCGATGATGACATCATCAACGTAAGCAATTGCAAATTCACATGAAGAAAGGATTTGATCGATATGCCTTTGAAAGGTTTGGGGGGCATTGCGCAAACCAAATGGCATGCGTAAATATTCAAACAGCCCGAAAGGAGTTATTACAGTAGTCTTTGGGATGTCGGATTCTTGTACTGGAATCTGGTGATAAGCTTTAGCAAGATCCAGCGTGGAAAAGATCCGGGCATGTGAAAGATGGTGGAGGACATATTAATAAGTGGCATAGGATACGAATCGTGGACAGTGATCTTGTTGAGACGACGATAGTCTCCACAAGGACGGAAAGAGCCGTCTTTCTTTGGTACTACATGCAATGGAGATGCCCAATGTGAACTGGAACGGCGTATCACCCCGTTGGTTTCGAGCGTTTTGAATTCAACACGTGTGTATTCAAGTTTCTCGTTAGAGAGCTGGCGAACGCGTTCACGAAGAGGACATGTTGCCGTAGTAACTATGGCGTGTGAATATTTAGCTGAGTTAGCATTTGGCTCCGTTGATCGGTGGAGAAGATTCGGAAAACGATTGAAGAGGACTTCGACGTACGGATCGTGTTTTGCACGGGGTCGTGAGACTAGATTGCAGATGTTTGGCACCATGTGATCAGTGTGATTAGCATCTGTGATGTAAGTTTGTGTCTTCAGGCCATCGCGGTGAGTAAGAGATAAGCGAGTGCAGTCAATGAAAAGTTGATTAGCGCTGAGGAAGTCAATGCCAAGGATTGGAAGTGTTACATCGGCGATGTGAAATTTCCAAGTAAATGGGGACTTGAAGTTAACTAGGTTGAAAGTGATGGACTTTGAACCGAGTGTACGTCCGGTGGAACCATTGGCGGTGAAGGGGCTGCAAGTAGACACGCCCCTTCGTAAATTAGATAATTAAGTATCGTTCTTGCTCCACTGTAATCACTTTTTAAGACCATATGATGCAAGACATTCTGCTTATCGCTGTTTATTCCACAAAGAACAGAGAACATACCACTAAACAACGCTGGATCCGGATGTGAGACTGA
>JAYSWT010000213.1:0-3724 GCA_043717905.1 bacterium
TTAGCATGATATGGTTTAACATTTGGATCTTTCAACTCTAGTTCAATTGGAGCTGTTTTCCATGTTCCTAGTGATCCATCAAAGAGATCTTCATATTTCTGTAGAAGTTTTAGCAGTTGTCGTTGTTCTGCTTTATCCAGGTGTGTACACTCCTCTACAATCTTTTTAAGATCAGCAGGGGTATACTTGGACTCTATGATGTCTTGAATTCTTTCTGCATCCGTTGTATCTGGATCATGTGCAAAAAGTAATTCTTGTTCCAAGGTTTCAATCCAGTCTCCTTGTAGAAGTTCTGGTGGTTGCATGCGCACCTTGGCATTATCCCATGTTATTTGTGCTGTATCAAAAAGTAAATTTATACCTAATGAGTGCATAATGTCTCTGCCAATAATCATGTCATAGTGACATAATTCCTGGTGGGATTCATCCACATATGCATTACATACTATCTTGCGATTTTCATGAAATGCTGGAAGTGTGAACTCGATTTCACATTTTCTTTTGGTTTTGAAACTACCAGCCTTGGTAGACCATTTGATTGGTTTTAAATCAGTCTTTTTCCAGTGCTTAACAAACTTCTTGTTGATAAGTGTTGCACTGCATCCAGAGTCAAATAAAACCCTAAGTCTTTGGTTTTCTTCGAGTCTCTCTGGGTGTTTGTCTTTAATGTATCCTATGGTGATAGTAGAAAGGTCTTCTACTTTCACTCTCTTCTTAGGACGGAGTAATTCAGCCGTGGAAGCAAAACATTCGATAGTGTCACAGGTAATCTCATTGCCATTAATCTTTTTAGTTTCACTATCATTTTGTCCCACGGATACTCCTCATTCGGATCCAGTCTTACCAGCTGTTTCCTTCATTTCAGCCTCTTCCTTGTCAATAGACTTGAGGAAGGCCGTCTCTTCATCTGTGGCTTTGTTATCGCCTTCATCTTCATCAAAAGACTCAGAATCTTGGAGTCCATCAAAGATACTCTTTTTGGTCTTTTTGGCACGCTTCTTACGAGGAATCGGGAGTTCCAAGTTGTGCATGGATTCGTCGGAATCAGAATCCGACTCATCAGACTTGGGAGCCTTTTTGGCCGAAGCAGCGATAGTCACCTTTTTAGCGACACGCTTTTCTTGCTTGCCCTGCTCGCGTTTAAGCGCAGACTTAAACACTTCGAGGCCGTCGTGTTTTCCAGCGCGGCGCGCCATTGCGTTAATTTCCTTACGGAAGGTACGCTTGGAGAACGGTTTGGCGTACGCCTTGCCATTTCCGTTCGCTTGTTCGGCTTCTCTAGCTAATTTTTTCAAAATGAAACAACGGTCAGTAGAGTGCGTGTCATTATGACCGCACTTCTTACAGTACTTCTGTCCGTCCTCCGACGTGACTTGTTCGCCGCCATTTTTCTTTTTGTTGTTTTCGAATTTCGCGAACTTGTGTTTTTTGTTGTTTTTGTTGTTGTCGTTGTGCGGTTCCTTGTCTTTGGAAACCTGCGTTTCGTTCCGTTCGATCCGCTCACACTGATCAACCAACGCCTTCTTGTTGTTGTCAGAAGGCACAAATCCCTTCAAATCCATTGCCTTTCTCCAGCTGTTCGGGAGCGCAAATTCCAAGAGGCCAACGATCTCAGATTCAGAAAATTTCGAAGCCTGAGTGCCTCCAGGAAAGGACGGGAGGTAGTTGTTGATGCGGGTCAACGCCGCTGCCATCTTCTTCGTCGTCAAGTCGAATGGCTTCTTCATGTAGCGGGTCATCCACTGCTTCTGAACTTCCAAGGCGCGAAAGGGAAAGACAATGTCAGTGACCGCGCTGAGAGACACCTCGATGTGCTCTATCGTCATAACCAATGGGACGTCGTCGTCATCTGGGTTCACCCGAACCTCTTCCAACGATGATTCGAACGCCGTGCGACTGTCGCCTTTCAAAATAGCAACCACCGTCGCAGCACGATCCGTGGGACCGTTCACCGTGTTTTGCTTCCAAATTTCCCGAAGACCAGTCAAAACATCCATCCATTCCTGAGGAGATCCTTCTTCAAAGGTCCTCATGGACTTCTTGTAGGATGGTGTTCCGGCTCCAGTTCCAGAACGAACTTTGAGCTCGAAAGTGATAAACTTGGCCTTGTCGGTATCCTCCGGGATCTTGACACGAACCAACGGGAGGATGGGGAGGAAGGTAGAGTTCGTCGTCTTGTACGACGCGGTTTTCTTGGCGAATCGCATCTCGTCTTCTTCTGCTTCTCGCTTGAGGATCTGTTGACGAAAGGATGCAATGTTGATACGCTTGATTAGTAAACCGAAAGGTGGAATTGTGTTTTACCTTGCAGCAATTGAATGCTTTAAATTTAAAATGCACTATGCTGAAAGTGCAGGCCGTATTGGATAATTCCTGTTGGTAAATTATGATCTTATTTTAGGAATCAAAAGTAAAAGAGAGAGCTGGAGGCGATCCACCAGCTCTCCCAAAATATGTATGATTGTATTGGTGAGTCTATAGAGTATGCTCACCAAATACGATCAGTTGAGAGGTTGTTTAGAACGTCTTGATCTTGCCAAGCGAATCTCAACTCCTGGGTTGAGATTAGCTAGATGGCTTTTGAGGATTGCTACAGTTGAGCTTGAATCCTTGTAGCTAATCCCAACTGCCTGTAGTTTAACTAGGCAGGTGAATTGCTACTAACATCTAGTAGTATACCTACAGGTATAGTCTAGATGTTTTAGTTAGGTGAATCCTTTCTGGGACTCACACATGGAGTTTGAATCCTGTTTGCTACAGGATTCAATTAGGGTTTTGGTTTCTTCTCCTGACCCTAGAAGTCCGCATACTGCACACTCCCCCATGAGGAATGTCGTCAGCACCGATATAAGGTGTTAATCGTCGTATGTTTACTGTGTCATCAACATTGTTGATTAACATTCGGACTGTACCATTCTCATTAATACTAGTGATAGTATAAGGACCTTGGTAAGGTGTCTCGTATTTATTTTCGTTTCCTCTCTTTAGTAAGACTTTGTCACCTACCGCGTAAGTGTGAGGAATACGTTTAGCATTTTCTGCTTTGTTATTCTTTTCAATAAGTTTTTGTTTTCTGGCTCGGATATATTCCCAATTAGCTTCATGTTTGACGTTCAATATCATGTCACGTCCAAACACGAGCTGGCCAGGTGTATTTCGTAGTGTAGTGTGAAAGGTTGAGCGCACAGCAAAGGCCGTGGCACTTAAGATTCCTTTCCATGGATCAGATTCATCAAGGTAGTTATTTTCTAACTCAAAGGTACGGATGATATTTCCAATAACCTGATGGACCCTTTCTACGATGGCATTTGCCTGTGGGTTTCTGACTGTAATGGGCTTTGCTGTGACGCCATAGTCTTCTTTAATCATTTTCTGGAAATCCTGGCCAATAAACTCGCTGCCCCTGTCGAAGGTAACTTGCGTTGGCCATGGATATCGTGAGAACCATTCTTGTTCAATTATATTTGCAACCGTGATAGACTGTTTGTCATCGTACTGTTGGATTTCAAACCAACCAGTTGCTGGATCAATCATAGTTACACATCTGCATATTAAATCCTCTTGTCCTTTTCTTCGGATCTTGTAAGGACCTATTAAGTCAACGCAGAGTTTATCCCATGGTGTTGCTTCTGCTTCTTTGGGTGGAAGCAGTCCATATTTCTTCTGTCGGCGTTTGTTTCGTTGACATAGCGGACATATCTTCACATAGTTAGTGATGTGACTT
>JAYSWT010000214.1:0-1443 GCA_043717905.1 bacterium
TCTAACAATAGTAACTGAGGTACAATAATGTTCTCATGACCAAAATTCGTACCCCGTGGTATCCGACATATTCTGAAGTCAAACATTTGCTGCCCATACTGGACGGCGTGTCGAAAACTGACGTGATTGGAATGAACAAAATGCTTTATGAGCAGATGGGAACTCCACAAAATCCAGTGGATTGGACTAAACCAGATGTTTGGATTCCACAACGCTTGAACGGAACATTTCAAGCGTTAGCAATGCGAATTTGGAAAACATCAGGAGGGATTGTGAACCCTCGTTATATTGATGGTTCATACATACTGATTAACACCTACGCATTACTTGAAACAGACAAATTAAACGTGTACCACCTTCAAGAACGCGGACAAGCTTTCTTGGCAAATGATATGACTCTACTACGCGAACTCGACGACGTTGAAGGAATCCTTGAGTTACTTGTGATCCTTTCTAGTAAAACCAAGGCAAAACGAGCGGATATATTGCCGCAATGGTCTGTTTTCTCGAAAGAGCATTCCAACAACAAAACGGATGCAAGTATTCAAAATACACTGCGGGATCGCTTGAAAAACATGGTTGATCGAGGTTTAGTTGAACGCAATGGAAACAACTACACCCTTAGTGCGACTGGTCAAACATACTTGTCCAACCTGTCTATTGTGAATCTTGATCCACGACGTGATGTTCAACGTGCAGTGGAAACATTCAATGAACAGCAAAGACTCACCATGCGAGCACTACTCGAGAAAATGCACCCGTACAAGTTTGAACACTTGGTTCGTGATTTGCTAGAAGCAATGGGGTACGAAGATGTCATTGTCACAAAGCAATCTGGTGACAAAGGTGTGGATGTGGTCGCCACTGTACAGTTTGGAATCACCACAATCACCGAAGTTGTTCAAGTTAAACGCTACAAAGGAAATGTCAGTCGTGACGAGATTGATAAACTCCGAGGCGCACTGGTGTATCCAAAAGCAATTCGAGGAACATTAATTACTCTTGGTGGTTTTTCAAAAGGGTGTACCGAAGCTAGTGTGCATCCTGGCGGTGCTCCAATAGGCTTAATTGACGGAGACAAACTTCTTGAATTGCTTGAAAAACATGAAATTGGAATACGACGAATAAGTTTGCCATTGCTTGAATTGGACGAAGAAGCACTAAGTTCAAATATGAAGCTTGAGGAAATCTCAAATTGATTGTGAAACGCACGCCATAGATCGAGATTGTTTTCAAATTCCTTCAACCCAACTTCACTGGCGCAACCCCAGAAGCTCGAGTTTCACCGCGTAAAACTCGCATTAAAGCCGTTAGCGCCTCGGGACGGTAGCCATAGGTCAAAAGGGCGGGTGCTGGCACGTCAGCGACCGTGTAGGCGTTCCAGAGGGCAAGGTGAAGGTCTGGTTGCGCGGCATGTGCCAGCACCCGTCCAGCTTCGATCAT
>JAYSWT010000215.1:0-1442 GCA_043717905.1 bacterium
TTGTACGTGCAGGGGAATGTCGATATTAACAACAACGGCACAGTTGTTTGTGATCTTGGCTACGGGGCAAGCAGTTGCCTTATCATCGCCGACGGCTACATTAATGCTTCAAACAATACCGTATTCCAAGGATCAGGAATTAGCGGAAGTTACATCATGCTCCTCTCGACTAAGACGGGATGTTTGGGGTCAGGTGGAACAGGTTGTGGTACAAATTCGAGCGCAATTGAGCTGACCAACAATATCACTGGTGCACTGTTCTACACCACTGACTCGCTCATTGATATCTCCAATAACGCCCTTGTGACGGCTGTTGTGGGGTATATGATCAAAATGCAGAATAATTCCACGATAATGTACGATCCACTGCTTATGGGGCTTTCGTTTGCGCCTGCTGCGAGCGGCGGAACTGGCGGGTGGAACACCTACAGGTGGAGTGAATTCTAATTACTTACACTTATACTACCCAGCGATATTTTAATCAGTACACTTGCGGTGGTATAATGTTTCAATATGAAACTTATCGTAGGAAACTGGAAGATGTATCCAAAGACGCTGATTGAGGCCAAGGAAATATTTGCAGGTGAAAAGAAAGTGGCGAGGACGATGAATAGAGCAAAGACAGTGATCTGCCCACCCCATCTTTTTGTTGCAACCCTTGCACAAGGAGCGCTTGGCACGAAAGGGCTTTCAATCGGTGCCCAAAACACTTTTTCCGAAGACGAGGGAGCGCGCACGGGGGAGACCTCTCCCGTGCAAGTAGCCTCAGTGGGTGCGACCTATGTGCTCTTGGGTCACTCGGAGCGACGTGCGCTGGGTGAGAATGACAATGTGATTGCACAAAAGGCAGTTGCCGCAAACAAAGCAAAACTTACCGTCATTCTTTGTGTCGGCGAAAAGAGTCGAGATGAAGTTGGGTCCTATTTTACTGAAGTACGTCAGCAACTCCGTGAGTCACTCGAGGGATTTCCTAAAGACGGGACAAAGCGATTGGTTATTGCCTATGAACCTATTTGGGCAATCGGAAAAAATGCAGTCCGTTCTGCCACTCCAGAAGATTTCCATGAAATGAGTATTCTGATTAAACGTCATTTAGTTGAACAATTTGGCAAAATACCTGGATTTCGCGTACCGATACTTTATGGCGGCTCCGTAGACGAAAAAAATGCCGAAGGATTTTTAAGGCAAGGTGGGGCAGACGGTCTCTTGGTTGGTCGTGTGAGCCTCGACCCAGTCCGCTTTGGCGAAATTATGAAGTTAGCAGATAAGATTACCTAATATGTTCAACCTTCCCCTCATGAGTGCAGAGCGCGAAATTTTTAATAATAAGCGTGTCCTTCTGCGGCTTGACCTCAATGTTCCTCTCGAAGCTGGAGAAATTCGTGATGATTTTCGTATTAAAGAGTCACTTCCCACCATCAATTTTTTGCGCGAAGCAGGTG
>JAYSWT010000216.1:0-1440 GCA_043717905.1 bacterium
TATACCGTAATAATCAACAGTTCAACGTCTGCTGATATTGTAGGAATATATTTATTGTTTGTTGTTTCGATAACGAATTAGCAATGAAGCAGCCGTTCATAAGTCAGCTGTAGCCCAAGAGACAATAGTCAGCCTGCCTCTGGTTCTCACTCTGGTCCATCAGCACTATCTCGAGGTTCCTTCCACCGACAGCTTAAGACACACCTGTTTCTTCATTCCCTCCCACAATAACAGTTTACCATCCAATATGCTGCATCCAACCCAATCCGACTGGACCGTTTTTTGATTTACGCACACCGACTGACTAGTACGACTCGTAAATACTGTTGGGTGCCAACGACAAAGTTAGATATAATAATTGTCTAGATTTTAGTAATCGCGTCGTGAATTAACTTATTACTTATTTACTTACTTAGTAAAATAAAGCAGTCCGTAAGACGGTTAGTGATATACCGATATGTAGTTGGCGTTGATGTTGTCCGATCCGGGCACTTTTTTGTCGATGTCCTCTAACTTGATGCGCGTGTGTTCGTCTGGAGACCAACAAAAGATAACCCACTAAACTTACAGAGTTAAAGCGGATAATATAGCTCACAGATATTCACCTCTTTTGTTCTCCACTTCGACACTGAATTTTAAAGAATGTGCATTGCAGCTTGTCAGTCGAATGTCAATCGAAGCATATCGGCAACAGTAGGTACCAATAATAGTGTGCCCATTATGACAATAATATAATAGTCTTTACTCTTATCTTCGTTATGTGGCGTGTTGGTCTAGTGATCATGATCCAAACATGCCTAGTTCGAGTCTTAATTGGGCCACGATTTCGACACGTAATTGTATTCGACAACGAATTCACTTTCATTGTTCCGCACTAACAATGACCGAAGGATGGCCTCTAAATTTGTCCACAGAATTCAAGTAGACGAGAGATCGAAATGTTGTTTGATAGAAACAAGATTGAAAATATCTTCTTACCAAATCGAATAATCAACAGAAACATCTGATTGTAATATCTTATCATTTTCATCCCAACAAGCATTAAAAGAAATCACAATACAACAACATTCTCTCCGATGGCAACGCAGCGAGCACCCAGAGCCTACCTTTCCGTTTTCGGACAGACCGCTCAGCATGGCGATGAACGAGCTGTTCTCCTGCCACATCATCTGCCAGAAGTCGGTGATCGTGATCTGCATGCAACCCTGCGCCGCGATGTACCTGCGCTGACGACGAGATGACGACGACCCGCTTCCGATCTGTGACAATGATTACAGCCACATGATTACGATGACTTTAGGAAGGACGAGTCGGGAGGAAAAAGTTTGTAAAAAATTTGCGATAATTTGTTCCGACAAAATCAACGATTTAAAGTCTGCTGCATTCGTGCTTGCACACGTCAGATGGTTTCCCCAATCTGTTACTATTGGGGTTGTTTTA
>JAYSWT010000217.1:0-1438 GCA_043717905.1 bacterium
CGACACTCTAAAGGATTTCGAACCACTTCATAGACCACATTCATCTCACCACCCTCCACGCTCCGCGCTTACCGGTGGGGGCTGTATGTAGTGATATCCCCCTACGGTCTTACCCCTCCCACTTTCTCTCAGAACGGCAATCGGTTATCTATTGACAAAGTCACCGTGAACGCAACAAGAGGACGATCAATACGGAAATAGCGAGTTTAACTCGCGGAGGACAAATAACCAACAACATGTTCCACCAAAACCTCCAGGACCAATCAAGCATCCTATATATTAACGAAAGGGACAATGTGGATGATGATAACTCCGTCGCAGCAGTGCATTCGGGAATGAGGACCCCGGCTGAGAGCGAGAGGTGCAGATGACGTCAGCCCCCCGGTATTTCGGACCTTCCAGCGGCGGCCCGTGCGGCGGTCACCAGGGCGTCGAGAGCTTCTCTTGGATCTTTGTCGGAGGACGTGACAAACAGCTACGCGAGAGTTCGCGAGGAGATACGCGGACGACAACTTCGATTATGAGCACCGGACGATTTCGTGCACAATTATCCGGTCTTTCCGTCCGACCCTTTTTATTGATGAACGGCGTTTCTCGGCACTAAGTTCACACGATCAGAATGGCTCAGTCACAAAGCAGCACCTCACTCGCGAGACAAACAGACAGGATCGAGTATACACGGTGGACTCGGTCGGGACGGTTCATACGTGCGGTGCCAAACACACTGAACTATTGTGAGACGCGTAAAAAGAGGAAATTCCCCACAGGCCAGCCACTACTACATTATCACCATCAAACGTTCGTGGCAACAGAATCCGAACAACTTACTCGGAAGATCCGCCGGAACGAGACCACCATCAGTGCGAATATTGAGCCGAACTGTATCCAAGATAGGAAATCATACAGGGAAACAAAATCAATATTGATGAAATCATTAAGCTTATACCTGCTGGAAATTCCGATTCGACGAAGTTCACATTACGTCATTAACAGTGATATAAATAGAATGACGTCATGCACAACAAAGGAAATCAATACGAGACACACCCTCTCGTACAACTATTGGAGGAGGCCATGCTGACATTGACATCATCGACGTGTTGCATATGCAAGCTAAACCTTCGCATACATCATCGATGTATGTGTGCCTACCGAATCCCCATACATGAATCATCTTACCAGTCTTATATTGTCTGCAAATCAAATGTCGGCAAGAAAAGAAGCAAACAAAATTCTCTAACCCGTGATGACGTTGGCAATGGCGATTGGAGGAAATCAGCACCATGCACGACTGTGCGTCTCCGGCAGCCCACAAAAGCCTTGACACAGACATTATTTGACACAAATTAATGTACTGTCAGCAATTTCGTTACAAGAGACCAACACTGAAAACGTCGACTGCACCAGGCATCCAAATTTGTTTCATGCAACTCGCGAT
>JAYSWT010000218.1:0-1434 GCA_043717905.1 bacterium
AAAACCAAAACCAAAATGTAAGACAACAAAATCACATATCATCGCCAGCATGTTTACGAACACTGACGAATATGTGCCGGTCCGACTCTCGTTATCACAGTTTACGACAAAGGAGTCAGAGTCTCGTTCGAACCCCCAGGGGGTAGTACAGACAGTAAGGGACGGCCAAGGACCCAACAAGGAACCAAACCAACGAATCGGTACGGACCTGGGGACGGGAACAACTAAAAAAGGAAAGGAGGTACCAGCCTTCGCCTTGCTGGATACTGGCTCCCTAGCGGGAGACTTTATCAACGCCAAAATCTTACGAGATCTCGGGGGAGCTCACCACTTACGGTCATGTACCAATCCTATTTTAGTTTGTAGTGGCCTCAACAACACCTGCATAAGTAGTAATGTTGTTGTGGACATTGATGTTACATTCATGGTAGAAAAAGTGTCGCATACAATAAATCTTAGCGTACGTATTAACGAAGACAGTCCGTTAGAGCTAGTTATAGGCCGTAACTCGATGAGAAATAATAATCTAGTCGGACTCTTTGCACACAACTTCTTTACTAAAAAGTATTTGAAGGCCATGAAGTACACCAGTACTCTGGCGCAGGAAATGTGTACGCACATACCTTGCACCGGAAAATCAAAACGGAAACAGGGCACGTGCACGCACGTACCTCGTACCGTTGCTTGTAAGAACAAGTGCACTATTGAGCCCATCGAGCACAACTCTGCTGTAGACTTTATAAATCTGCCAGAGACAACAACACCAGTGCAGCTCCTTATGAATCAGGCCACATTAGCCCCCAAGCCTATGTCAGCCCGTTTGGAACTGAATAATGATACACCTCTTATTGAACGGGGGGATTTAATTACTCCGCCCACCACGGGAACTGTGCCAACCCAAACGATACGCCCCTTAGCAGCATTACTCCGGCAGACTGAACAACTTCTGGAGACCAATGAATTTGGTGACGAAAACATTGATTACAACACAAAGGACATGTTCGCCCCCTTCAGAGATGAAACTACGGATAAAACTGCCGATCCTCTCGACAAAATAACAATTTCCGGATCACCTGATCAACAGCAACGCATACGAGCGCTCTGCGAGAAATATAGACATATATTCAAAGATGAGCTGGATGCAACACCAGCAAAACTAACCCCGTTCGAGCTCGACGTTGATACAAAAAAATGGGAGACTTACAAGAACAGAGGGCACGTACGCGTACAATCAGCAGTAAAAGAAGCTGAAATTAACAAACAAGTTAATGAGATGTTAAAGGCAGGCATCATAGAAAAATCTAATGCTACCTACTATTCTCAAGTCATGTTAACACCAAAACCAAATGGTACTTATAGATTCTGTGTGGACTATAGGAACATGAATGATGCTACAGAGAGTGCAAGTTGGCCGATCCCCAACATAGCAGGACT
>JAYSWT010000219.1:0-1434 GCA_043717905.1 bacterium
CGCGATCACCGAAAGGCAGGCATATCCAATGCCAAATATCGCGGAATTACTAGACAAATTGGAAGGCACGAAATATTTCAGCACTATAGACCTGGGAAATGCATACTATAAAGTAGGATTGGACAAGGAGTCACAAGAAAAGACAGCTTTTTCGACCAAGGATGGACAGTATTGTTTTACTCGAATGCCGTTTGGAATCGCGGCGGCTCCAGGTACATTCCAGGAGCTTATGTCTAAGGTACTGGCAGGATCAAACGGGACAATGGTTTATCTGAACGACATAATGATATTCACGGACAATATAAAAGATCATTATGATAAGTTGGACGATGTATTCAGGAGAATTCGAGAAGCTGGACTAAGAATAAATCCGGAAAAATGCAAGTTGATACAGAAAAAGGTAAAATTCCTGGGTCACATAGTAGACAAACACGGAATAAGACCAGATGCGGCAAAGATAGAGGCAATAAAAGCATACGAGAGGCCAAAGTGTGTAAAGAAACTTCGAGGATTCCTGGGGATGTGTAATTATTACAGAAGATTCATAAAGGATTATTTAAAAAAGTCAAGGGCGTTAGAAGAACTCATCGGGATGAATAACACAAGATTAATTTGGACTGATATATGTGACCAAGCGTTTGGAGAACTGAAGGAGGCATTAATGAGAACCCCGGTAATGGGATTTCCTGACATCTCGAAGACATTCATCCTAGACACGGATGCTAGCTTCGACACAATTGGAGCAGTGCTAGCACAGGGAGATGAATACGGGAAAGAGAGAGTAATTGCTTACGGTTCACACGCAATGAATAACCACGAAAGATGCTACTGCATCACGAGAAAGGAGAAGAGATTCGAACTGAGGACAGATCATAAAGCACTCACATTCATGTTAAATACGACAAAACCTCTGACTCCGCAATTCCAGACGGGGATCAACTACTTGAGTGGGTTGGATATAGACATCCAATTCAGACAAGGAATAAAACACACGAACGCAGATAAGTTATCCAGACCACATTGCGGGACATGTACACAGTGTCAGATGGAGCATGAAGAACCAAAGACAGGTAAGGTGAAGACGAGACAGCTGGATACAATCGGTGACCACGAAGACGAAGAAACGAACGAGACAAATAAGATACGGAAGACAGAAACTAACCAGGACGAAGGAAGAAAGACCAGGACAGTTAAGACATGGATACCAGATGACAAAAGACAAAAGAGGATACTAGCGACATATAAGATGCTAACACATGCAGGAGCAGAGAAGATGAGGGGATACATCAGCAATTTCTATGAAAAGCCGAAAAAGTCAAACCGAGCCTTTTTTCATTTACCTGGCTTTTAATGCACCTCATGAGCCCATCCAACCGCCGCCGCCTTGGCTTGAAAAGGTAAAACTCCGAGAACCAGGGATTACCGATAAGCGGG
>JAYSWT010000220.1:0-1430 GCA_043717905.1 bacterium
AGAACACTGCCACCGAAAGACGCTGACAGAGAATGACCTAGCACGTGAATTGTGCGTCACCTGCGCAAGCCGTCGACAGATTTCTTTCGCCATCGAGACGTCTCTTGTCTGGTGTGAAAAGGCGCTGGAACTGGCGAAAGAAATCTGTCGACGGATTGCGCAGGTGACGCACAATTCACGTGCTAGCGCCTTTTCACACCAGACAACAGACGTCTCGATGGCGAAAGGAACAAAGTCGACGCCGGTGGTATTGTCGCTATACTGGACTATTTTGTTCTATTGGAGGGCAAGACTCCACCTCCGGTACGTGCGGCTTTGTTTGGGGCCACACTGCTAGCAGTGGTCAAGAAGCAGGGTGGCATTCATCCAATAGCAGTCGGCTATGTTTGGAGACGACTTGTAGCAAAATTAGCCGGCAGTCACGTGAAGGATACCAGCACGACCGTTCGAATTGTTCCGAAACACAGAAAGCGTTGAACTGCCTAGGCGATTTGGGATTTTGAGTATCTGGCGGTCGCGACCAACTCTAACACGGTCAACAAAATGACGTAACACACGTACTTGTACTTCCAAACTTTCAGTTGAGGCAAGAACGGTCTGGTGATGACGTCACCGTTGCAGATTCGAGAGATGGTGCGAGCCGAAGGACTGACTGCTTGTACCTGCGGCGTGGAGAACGTTCGCGACGACTCTAGAACAAGGACTCTCACCTGTCTGTCGTCATTTTGTTGCCGTCTGTGTCTGTCTCTCATTAGCATAAGAGTACTAACATCGTTCGTCATTTGCGTATTAGGCAATGTCGTCCGGTTCTCCGGAGGTGTGACGTAAACTGATGATGTCATTGTTTGGAACGGGTTGCGACCAATAGAGTTCGGACAGCGGTCGGTATTCTGGAAAGTTCCGCCTAGTTGATAAATATAGATTGGCGGCGCGCTAGAATAGGCAAGAAGAGATATGACGATTGATCGATAGAGACACAGGTGCTGACTTATTATTGTTGATTTTCTGTTTGTTCGCTGTACATAGTAGAATTAAAATTTCATTTGGAAAAGTGTACAGTTGTGTTTGCGTGAGTTTTGAGTTAAAGGTTTTCTGTGTTTGTTAAATTAAATTGTTAAATTAATCCCGCAGTCGCCGATCCCAAGTTGCAGTGCGGTAGAGTAATAGTAGAGTAGTGTTTAATTTGTGTGTATTTTGTGTGTGTGATAGTGGCATCGTTGACGTGGTAGTATTGACTGGCGTAGGTGAATCCAAGCGCGGAATATTAGTATTATAGCTTTGCAACGTATCAGTGGTTAATTGTATCCGAAATGGCTACGTCCGCGGTGTCCCATTTTTGGATTAGTAAGCTGAGAAGCAGCGGAATCTGTTGAAGAAGGAAGGATGGGACAGACTAGTGGGCCGGATGAGAAAGTTGGTAAAGACTGAAG
>JAYSWT010000023.1:0-2379 GCA_043717905.1 bacterium
GACCTGTATTTCACTAGGTCTTACACAATTTAAAATTCGATAGAACTTTTATTACCCTTGTAGGCAGACTATCGTTCCAGTGGTTCGTCCCAGGGGTAAGGAATATCGGGTTTTCCGGGAATTTCTACGTTCGACGTTAATTACTCGGTTTCTAACCGGTTTGATTATGCTTTGTGGATCATGATAACTGGATAACATGAGTGTTATTGTATACTCATTTATCTTCTTTGTTGGTTATTTTCTGCCCTTCGTTTTTAGTTTCCTTTCTCGAATTTTTATGCGTTAGATTCTTTGCGGTATCTTTTATTTCTTTTGTTTGGTCATCCTAATTGTACTAAGTCATTGAAGGGCAATTGTACTCTGGTGACCCTTCACACGTTTCATTATATTTACTACTGAGGTGTATTCGTAAAAGTTCACGCATGACGTGACTTTTAAAACCAAAAGTTGGAACAATAACATTAACATCTGGCATCGACGGGGACACTGAACCGGTAATAACGATCGCAGGGTGAACCGGCGATTGAAAGTTAATTAACAACGTCAAGTATGTCTGACCAACCTCTCGTTGTACACCATCCCGACGAACGCCGCACTGGTCGAGACTTCCGTAATCAAGATGTGAGCTCAGATCGCAAAACAGCCTTGAGCAAGGACCAGGGGGACTCGCCAAGTCGTTCACACAAATGTAAGACTCGATCATATTCAAATTCTATTTTTTTTAGGTTAGAAAACACCTAAGCCGCTCAAATGTCGTAGCTGATTTTTATAGTCTGGTAAAGGGGGGCTTTGATGCCTGACGTCATTGTTTATATACAAGTCAAGCCATCGATTCTCGGGCAATCTCCAATCGCCTGTACAGGTAGGCATGCCTTGCATTGATTTATTGCTTTATATTGATTGCTTATTTTTGTTAGGATCTTGGATTTGGAGGAGATACTGTTGCAGCGTTCCACACCCGTCTCTGACCTGACCAGTATGTCCAGTGATGTGTCGAGCATGGCCAGGCAGCATTGTCTGACGAATGTGATGCCACAATCATCTGCATATTCGCAATCACACTGCCTTGACTCAAGGAATTGAATGTGAAGTCTATCAATCGTAGAAAAGATCGGAAGGTTGTAGATTCACTGTACTTCTTCTTAATTGAATTTATGTAGTTTTGATATTCCTTGGAACTTGACACATTGTATTGATAGATTTGTGTCGTTGAATGAGCAAATGATGTTGATTTGAACATCATATTCCCCTAATCGCGCAGGAGGATTGGTGACAAAGGTTGGGACAGATTGTGACGTGCCTGAATTTGAAGTATACTCTTTCATTGATGTACCGGTAATGTTCACATCAGTAACGTTTAGAGTTCCATTAAAGGCATTTGTTGCTGCATTGACAACATTTGACAAGGTCTGATTCTCGACGAATTGGAGGATATTAGCATTTCTATTTTCGAGATTACACTTCCGCGTCGTAGCGAAATAATGCTTATTGCCATCAAGTGCATCAGTCCTTGATTTCGGAATGATTCGTAGATCTTCGTAGTGACGTTCTTCATAAATTGTTTGGACAAATCAGAACTTAGGTTATCGAAATCACTTTGGTAACGTTCCATAAATCGACACTCAATGATGATCTTCATTTCGAACGGGCTTCCCTTTTGAGATTCATGACTGATCATCGAGGTGGGCTGTGGCTCTTGGGATCTGTGGATCAACAATAGACTGTCCACATCTGTATTTGTGTTTGGAATTGTAGGTCCCATTGTTTTACCAGTCTCGCTCATAAGTGATAAAGATGTAGAGTCGTCTTTCACGATGGTTTGTGAATAAGAATTGTTGATAAGACGGAGTACATCCAAGGGACAGTCGCGCGCGACCAGGATTTGGTGTTCGCTGCCGCCAAATAAAGTTGCTGTCTTGTTGTTGTTGGTTTGGCCCGGGACGCCGTCATTGTAGGCGTGGTAGGCACCGTTGTTGGACACATAGTTGTCGTGATAGGCACCGTTGTTGTTGTGGTTATTCGACTCGGGGATGATGGAGACACCTTAAAAAGTGAGAGGGGTGAGGCCGTAGGGGGAGGTCACTACAAACCGGATGCTACTTTATTTGTCATGTGTAGGGCCAGGAGTTTTCCGCGGCAAAAAAAAGAATTATCCGCGCGCAGTATTTCCGAAATTCCGTGGCATTCCGCGGCGCGGCTGATTTTTCAACCGATATCCGCGGCGCATCTAACAATTTCCTTACATACCATTCAATCAATTATTAATCTAGATTTTTCTGCTACTTTTGTTATTTGATGCACTGACAGAGGGTTACAAATTACAATTAATCATGGATGGGAACGAACAATACAATATAAGCCAGTGACAGCGTTATTCAG
>JAYSWT010000221.1:0-1430 GCA_043717905.1 bacterium
TGTAATACCAAAGCAAGAATGACACCCCTGCAAAGCAGAAATGACACCCCCTTGTTAAAATAAAACGTACGATACGGCATATTATCTAACCAATATATGCCATGGAAAAAGTACAACTAAATAGTGAGGAGAAATATCGATATGACACTATCCGTTCCTCTTGTGACGGTGAAATTACTAACAAGCAAGCGGCACATCGACTGAATGTAAAAGTAAGGCAAGTACAAAGGTTAAAGAGAACGTATGAAAGAGATGGCGAGCAAGGAATGATTCATGGTCTTAAAGGAGTTCCTGCACACAACAAGACAGATAAAAAAACTACAAAAAAGATAGTAGCCTTCTTGAAAGAAAAGAAGCATACGGACTTCGGTCCCACCTTTGCGCAAGAAAAACTTGTTGATATTAAAACAAGTAGAGAAACCATCAGGTCTATCATGATTAAAAATGATCTGTGGAAAGTAAAGAAACGACATGGTCCCGATATACACAGACAGTGGCGAGAACGGATGGGTAGCTATGGAGAATTGATACAGTTTGATGGCTCGTATCACGATTGGTTTGAAAATGGGAAAGAACAGTGTCTCCTTGCAAGTATCGACGATGCCACGAGTAAAATTGTTACAGCAGTGTTTGAAGACAATGAGGGAGTACGTGCAGTCTTTCGCTTCTGGTGGTCGTATGTAGAAGCCCACGGGCTTCCTGTGGCCATATACCTTGATAAATTCAGCACGTACAAGGTAAATCATAAGAACGCGGTAGACAATACCGAGTTCGTCACTCAGTTTGAACGAGCAATGAAGAGTTTACATATCAGAGTAATCTGTGCCAATTCTCCAGAAGCGAAAGGAAGAGTCGAACGACTCTTTGGTACACTCCAAAATAGACTAGTGAAAGAAATGAGACTTGAAGACGTGAGATGTACAGACGAGGCGAATCAATTCTTAAAGAAAACATACATCAAGGATCACAACAAACGTTTCAGTGTTCTTCCTAAGAATGCTCATGATGCTCATCGTATATTGACCGATGAAATACAAAAGAAGTTACCTTCGATATTTTCATTGCACTCTGTACGGAAAGTTAACAATGATTTTACAATACAGTGGAAGACAAAGTGGTTTCAATTAGGAGCGATACAAAATATCACGGTATACAAAAACGATAGTGTGCGAGTAGAGGAACGTTTAGACTATACAATCCATATTTTCAGAAATGATGTTCCACTTGACTATACTATGCTTCCAGAACGACCAACTGCTGTTCGTATGAAAGTCACAGCGCTTACGAGAGAAAAGCCAACATGGATACCTCCACTCGATCATCCGTGGAGAAAAAATTTTAAAAAATGAAAAAGAAAAAATCGCTGGATACAGAATACAATGCAATACTAATCTAAAGAATGCAAGATGTCATTCTTGCTTTGCTGTGAC
>JAYSWT010000222.1:0-1418 GCA_043717905.1 bacterium
ATACACTACATTGTATTCCCACGACAACGGAACGACGACCGAGGGATATGGACGCCTCTGCCTCGGAGAAGTAACGGATGTGAACATCTCAGACAACAAGTACGAATTCGCTCGCAACAACGTTTATCGCAGTGTCGGACGGATCGTCGGCCCGTCCCTACTCATGATTCGAGACCTCGTTTGTGTAAACTGCGAACAACTAGAAAGCAACCGTGTTAAATACAAGAGAACACCATTTGCTTTATCGCATCCACGCCACGTTGCTCTCTCTTGTCACGATCGATTTATTGTGCAAAACTTTAATACAAACATCCCTACGAACTATGCTCTCATGTATTCGCAGATCGTTAGTGCCCATCGAGATGGCAAATGTCCTCCAGAGGTATCCTTCATTATACTGACCAAGGTTAGTGGACGACTCATGTCGACAAGAGTCATTGATGTATTTGTCCAGTTCAACATGAGACAGTTCATGGAGTACTCTCCTCGACTGTCATCACGAATCTGTATGGTGTCATCGTTGTGTGTTGCTATTGGGGCACTGAGAGTCGGCGAAGTTAAGGACTCCAAGATCGAGAGTATTCACGTGGAGAACCTGGTAGTCTTGTTGGTAGACAATTTCTCCAAGTGTCTGTCCACGGTTCTCGAGAAATTCCGCGCATTGTGCCAGGAGTCGCGAATGGGACCTCATTTCTGGAAGTTGGTGGTTAGGTGTGCGAAGGAGGACATCAAGCAGCACGGTGAACTCTCATTGACCATCGAGGAGATCAAGAAGGAGCTTGAGATGTTCGGAACATGGCTTCACGGCATCAGGTTCTCAGATCCAATTTGCAAGAAGGACGGACTGTTCATTAAGTACGGCAAACATGCCGCTATGATGACTGAGATGTGCGCACTGCTTCTTGACTCGTTGCTCTTCAAGATGTGTCGTTCTGCCACCGAGAACATCATCTCTTGGCATGAAGTGATCACCTCGGGCTGGGATATTCTCCTCAAGATGTTTATCCCGTGGTTGCAAGCTTTCCCTGCCTCTGATGGTCCGTCTGACAGCAGTATCTGCTATCCTTGGAGAACACAGGATAAGCCATTGTCGGATTGCGTCACCAAACTCGTCGTGCAACAGCTGAACGTTTTCGTGTCCAAATTCCAAAGCTGGAGAATCGTAAACGTCATCTATATAAAAATCAATGATAGGTAAAGAAAAAAATCAATCACCATTATACAGGCTCGCACGCCGATTAGAGGATCCCTGACGATTCGTGTGTGTATTCTTCCTATAATAGGAAGAATCTCAGACATCTCTACCCCACAATATTTTTCTTAATTAGAACTGCATTCGAACTTCTTTGATTAAACAAGTATCCCATGGGGAATTTGCAACAACTTGTGTCAGCTCTGTTTTGTTGTCTTGCGTCCGA
>JAYSWT010000223.1:0-1413 GCA_043717905.1 bacterium
CAGTTAAACGTCAGTATCGATAACATCAGTCGTATAATCAGTTGACACAATGCGGTTATTTGAATCTGCGAATACATACTCATGCGTGTGTACAATCAAAGGCAGAATGGAGTGTTCGTCTTGCGCAATTATTCGTGCTATTTTCCTAGCACTCCTGGGCGAAAGCCACATTGTGGTAGGTAGTGAAGTTCTTTGTCCGTTTAGAAAGTTCCAAAAATACCAATTTGGAGCTGCAAAGGTTAACTTTGCAACTAGACCATAATTGGTAAGGGTCATGCTCAGTTTACGTTGTGACATCTTCACACCAAAACAACGATTTGCACTGGGAAACTCGCACAGTTTCAATTGAATGATTTCCGTCAAAGAATGTATTTCAAGATATATAAAACTGTGGCGTGAGCGTGCGTGGATAAGTGCAATGTATGTGATTAACAAAGACAAAACAAACAATACGATCATTATTACAACAATCGCTATTTCCGAAGTACCCAGATTTCTGATCAGAGCCATCAGCGTTTTGGTTGCTGACACAGAGTCCAGAGGGTTTTGCGTTGATAGCTTAAACAGTTCGTACGGAGCAATACTCGGAATCGCACTCATCGCGCCCATCACTACAAACGACAGTTCGCGAACCTGTCGTCTCGTGCGGTGCACAAGAATACCAATCAAAAGCATTACAACAGTAAGCGTACCAATACAAGCAATCAGAACATCAAATTTATCCCAATTCCCATAAGTCTTTTGTCTGTTACGTTCTTCGATTAAGTCGTACAACATTGCCTCAGACGAAGAATGCAGTACGACTGAATCGTTCTGCAAACTACTCGCTAGCTTGTTCAATGAATAACTAGACTCTCTGTCCGCAGCCAAAAGCCTGTTCGTATTTTCGGAAAAAATTGGCCAATTTAATGGTGTTAGTTCAACAAGTTCGATCGCACGAAAAAGATCACGCCCAGAAATAGTTTCGTTTGTCAAATCGTAGAAATTTAGCAAAAGTGCCAAATTTACAGTGTGCAATATGGTTGTTGGGTCTGAATTGTTCGACTTGCAAACAGGTTGTGGTGCAACGATGCGCTGATCGTAGTGTGAGGTTGGATTTCGACCTATCGAACCTGGTCGGTGGCGCAGAAAACAGTTACAACTCAAGTGAATTAAGCATAATACACATGGGGCTTCAAAAGGCGACCGAGGCTGTTCTGCGCCACAGACCAGTTGAACGTCTGTCAAATTCGACAAGACGTATACGAATTGAGACAGTTTGAACCAAGTCGGTTCGATATCTGCCTTTCGTGCAGTGAAACTGCAAGTTTGGTGGACCCAGTTCGTCGCGTCCGTCATCAGGCTGACCGCACAAGATTCGGCACTATGCCATAAAATGTCAGTTGCTTCAACGAAAGGAACGAGTGGAGCTTG
>JAYSWT010000224.1:0-1412 GCA_043717905.1 bacterium
TTATTCTTAATGAACCGACCAGCTTGACGGAGACGCAAATTATGAAGCAAGATTAGAAGCTAACAGGACTCATAGATCAAGCGATGACAGAGAACGAAATTTGCCAGTATCCCAGTGATAGTGCTACATGCATCGACTGAGAGCATCACCTGTTTTCAATTCCACCTCGGATCACACTTTCTTCTTCTCTCAAAATTTCCACATACTTGGACGACGCGGGAACAAATATTTTATTTAAAATAAACAAAAATAGCCAAAACATGCACTCATTGCGAGGGAATCAAGTGCGTGATCGAACCTGAAATCAGGCAACGTCACACTGTCAAGTTCGAAAGAAGTGATCGTAGTCGCGAGTCAGAGACCGGCGAGGACGAGGAGTGACCGGGCGACGTTTGTTGGGACAGAAGACCACTGAGAACACCCACCAGGCCCACCTCCCGCAACAAGGCCCGTACATGTCTGCCAACAGTGACAGAGTGCCACAATGAAGTCTTAGTACCTCGAGGTCGCTATTTTCTCGAATATCGTGACTATGTTTTCACTGGAGTTTGGTCTCGAAGTGTGCAACACGTCGAGTAAGAACACCAAAGGATGGTACGTACCAGCCCCAAGGGTCTCAGTCACATGCACAGGTGCCACAGACCACGGCGCACGACGACAGACCACCTTATGACGGACACTGTCCAGAACGACGTCAAGAATCTTGTGATACAACGTGGAAGATACAGCGGAGCTCGACGTCCAACGACAGAGCAGAGGCACATACATGTACTTGGAAAGTAGAATTCCCCACATGGTTTCACGTTTCTCGATGGTATCATTCAAGAACTGGAGAACGAGCGAGAGAATGTCCTCTGTGGAAAAGATATTGAGAATGGCAAATTCCACAGCGCTGCTCTAAAAAGAAAATATTGAACGAGATCATTATTATGAATCAATATACATACATAATCCATGGCCGTAATAATTACGAGAACACCGCAGACTTCCTCTGGAGAATCATCCTTCTCTGCTAAAAATATTAATCAATATCCAAATATTCAGGAAGACATATACTTACAGGCATGCTAGCATGCTGATTGGAGGAAGCCCGTGTTGGTGTGTTTGACGACATGGTGAGGGAAGGAAAACCTCCTATAAAAAGAAAGACGTCAGACAACATAGACAGAAGTTGTTTAATTTGTTTGATTACTGATCACTAAATAAATTTTACTGAAGCCGCTACATCAAGGTAATAAATTGAAATGGGTGAATTAACGACGTTACATACTACTGATGATCAACTTACCGATGACATGCAGAATCCTTGCGCCATCGAGTTCCTGAGGTACCTATTTTTTAATGTGAGCTCAAAAATTCTGGTCAACCCTGACATATTCATACGCGACATCAGCCACGCAGACAACTACCGA
>JAYSWT010000225.1:0-9127 GCA_043717905.1 bacterium
TTGTATGCACGGTGCATAAAATTCGTCAGGGTAACTCCTGCTATTTCAGGAAGATGTTGGAGTGAAAGAAACAGTCCTGCTTTCGCTTTTTTCTCGGGAGTGATCTCGGTAATGTCTACGCCATCCAAAAGGACCGCGCCTTCCGTAACCCTATACTTGGGATGTCCCATAACGGCATTCAGTAAGGATGACTTCCCTGACCCGTTTGGGCCCATTAACACATGGATTTTCCCACTCTCTACGGAAAGTGAGACCCCTTCGAGGAGGGGCTTGTCACCAGCAGCTACTGAAATATCTTTCATTTCGAGAATTGACATGTAAGCTTTTGTATCATATTATATCCCCCACGTCCAGTTCCTTCCACATATTCACAGGAGAGTTAAATTGCACTCAGTTCACACGCGAGATGAGGCTACCCGCATCGAAATTCCCACTTGGTTCTTGGTGGCCGGTGCAGTATGCCTCATCGTCATCCTGATCATCCTCTACTTCAATCACGTCACGCCGTCGGTCTACGCTCAGGGCTACGAAGCGCGAATTACTGTCGCGGTTGCGCTGTGGGTCACCTTCCACAGCTGCATCAGCGCCGCAGCGGCCAGCGTGCCTGGCGTGGCTATCTGGCCTGCCAAGTATGTGAGTTGATCGAACTCGGCGAAGCGGTGCCCCATGGGCGCCGCTTTTTCCTTACTTTTTTTCTATCGCCTGCTTGAGTGTGTTCATCGCCAGCATCGCACACTTCTCACGCTGGGAACCAATTTTGACGCCATAGAGTTCGTGCATGTCTTTTTCTCCAAGTACGCTTATTTCAGAGCGACTTATCCCCTTCACCTTGTCGGTGAGCATCGACGCCCCCGACTGTGAAATAGCACAACCGAATCCTTCAAAAGTTATTTCTTTGAGCACGTTCTCATTCCATTTCAAATACAAGATGAGATCATCGCCGCAAGAGGCATTATGTCCCTTTTGGGTTACGTCAGCACCCTCCATAAACCCACGGTTATGTGGGTGCTTATAATGGTCGAGAATGTTTTCTTGGTAGAGGGGGTCCATATTAGTTGAATATCTTATATGCTTTCTCTGCTGCAATAACCAGTGCATCGACATCATCCTCAGTACTATAAAGATGAAAACTTGCGCGCGCAGTGCCTTTGATTTTCAATTCACAGTGGAGTGGCATTGCGCAGTGGTGGCCGGCCCTTATTGCAACATTGTCACGCGCGACTATCTCACCAATATCATGTGGGTGTGCCCAGTCCGCAGTGAAGCTCACCATACCGACATTGTTCGCAAGGTCGCGTTGTGCGTAAATATGGATACCTTTGATTTGTGAAAGTTTTTCGATTGCTCGAAATACAAGTGCGCTCGTATGAGCGTGAATATGTTCTACCCCGACATTCTTGATGTACCTCACCGCTTCGCCAAGCCCGATGACTCCACCGATGTCTTTGGTTCCCGCTTCAAATTTTGTCGGTGCTTCAGCCCATGACGCGTCTGTGAGTGTGGCCTCTTCGAGCATATGCCCGCCGAATTCGCTTGGGTTCAACTTTTTTGCAAAGTCATACTTCATCCACAGTACGCCAACACCAGTCGGGGCAAGAAGTTTGTGCCCCGAGAAGAACAGCATATCAACTTCAAGTGCGCGTACATCGACAGGAATATGCCCCACTGCAGCAGTTGCATCAGTAATGAGAAGTGCGCCTTTTTCATGTGCGAGCTTCGCAAGACGGGCGAGGTTATTCACCGTGCCTATCACATTGGAGGCAAGCATGACTGAGACAATTTTTGTTTTGTCCGTAATAAGTTTCGCCGCTTCATCGTAGTCGAGAGAAAGGTCGTCCTTCATTGGAATATGCCTCAAGACCAGCTGCTTACGTTTCGCAAATTGCTGGAGCGGAAGAATCGAAGCATGATGTTCCATTACCGAGGTGACTATTTCATCTCCAGGTCGCCAAGTTAGACTCTCATCGAGGGAGCGGATGAGCATGTTTGACGCCTCGGTTGCGCCACTCGAAAATATGACTTCGTTTGAGAATGCATTGATGAAATCAGCAACATCTTTTCGGGCAGCTTCGTAGCTTTCGGTGGCGCGGATGGCCTCCTTGTATTCGCCACGATGGACGTTGGCTTTATCTTTTATGTAAAAATTATTTACTGCATCGAGCACTAAAGCCGGCACAAGCGAAGAAGACGCTGAATCAAGATAATGATAGTTATTCTCCGCAAGCTGTGGAAAATCATTTTTAATTTTGCTGGGGTCAAATGTCATATCAGTTTTTTGTCATGAGTCGTGTGAGTCGCCCTCTTACTTCTTCCATTAAATCCTGCTTTCCGAGTTTCTCAAACAATGCGCCAAAAAACCCCTCAAGTATCAGCGAGCGCGCATCGTCTCCCGTAAGACCACGCGATTTCGCATAAAACAGGTCGGTGTCACGAATGTGGCTCACTGAGAGCTTGTGAGTTGACGATACCTCATTTGAGGCAATGTCGAGAATGGGAATCGCATCTACTTCAGCTCCATCAGAGAGAATCAGGAACTTTCCTTCTTGAGCTCCCACCACACTCTTAATTCCCGCCTTGATGTCAACGGCAGCGCGGTAGACCGTTCGTGACGTACCTCCCGCAGTACCAAGCGCATAGATGTTCGAAGTCGTGCTCGATGCATGATGAAGCGTATGCGCATGAATATCAAACTGTGATAATCCCTCCGCAGTGAGCAGGTGAGTTATGGTCGAAGTTGCCTCTTGTCCGAGTAGCAGTGTCTCTATATCCGAGCGAAAAAGTGTAGCTGAACTCGGGTCTTCAACAATATCGATAGCAGAATACGAAGATATCAGTGCTTTATGTTCAAGACTGATAAAACCACGCAGCGTGTCAGTATTTGACACAAGATTCACTTTTGCCTCACCTTCGATAAGGGTAATCATGGTGCGTAGAAAAACACTCGAGTCTTCTCCACCTTTCACGATACTTTTCATGGAGAGCTGTGCGCCCTCTTTTGCAAAAACAATGATGATATCCGATGCGGCGCCAAGTGAAACTGTGGTCGACAACTCGAGCGTCTCATTTTGGTATTCACCTTTATCGTCGACATGCGGCTGCACATACACGACTAGACCGCTTTGGAAAAAAGCACGCCCCAACGCCTGTTCTTTGGAAACAGGAGCTGAGAGGAGGGGACTCCCGAGTAGTCGCTCGAGTATCGGGGCAATCTCCTCCTGTGCCATAGCTTCTTTCCAAGTGTAGAGCTCGAGTCCCTTGGAGGCATTCACTTCGTATTCGGGAAACTGGGTGAGTTCAGTCTCTTCTTTGAGCTCAAGTGCGGAAATTGCGATGCCATATTTCTCATCGCGCGGAAGTGACTCTGCTTTCTCAAGCGCGTCTTTTCTCCATGACAAAAGCCACTCGGGTTCGACGAGTCGCTTCGATAATTCTTCAACTTTCTTGATATTTGACAACATTTTTAGAGTATATTGTAATCCTCGTTTTGCGTAAACTTGACTAATCTTACAATATATGTATAATTACAATGTTTCATAAACCCTCACGGAAGGAGACGCAAATGTTCCATCTCATCGCTGGCGCTGGGTCGATTGCACTTGGCTTAGCCGCGGCTGCTGTCGCCAAAGACAGCTCGGTCGGCTGGTTCGTTGGGTCGGGTATGGCATTGATCGTCGGAGCCATCCGCGATTACCCCAAGGAGTCCTGACCTCGATCGTTCACCGCCGCCGGTTCATCCGGCGGCGTTTTCATTTATTAAAACCAAACTCAGCCAACTTCTCCAAGGGTCGCCCTTGGATACAAATTCTTAAGGGCAACCCTTCGGCTTATTTTGGCTCTTACCCGACAGAATTTTCCATTTCGAGCTCAATGAGTTTATTCAATTCTACCGCATATTCAAGTGGAAGTGCGCGCACAATAGGCTCCATGAATCCGCCGACAATAAGTCGGAGTGCGTCAGCCTCAGAATATCCACGGCTTCGTAGATAGAATATTTCATCATCACCAATACGACCCACGCGAGCTTCGTGCGAGAGGCTGACCTTGCTGCCTTCATTCTTTATCGAAGGATAGGTATTTGAAACCGATTTGTCATCAAGGATGAGTGCGTCACACATCACGGTCGACTGCGCATTGGTTGCACGCTTCCCTATCTTCACCTGTCCGCGATAATTTGACACCCCTCCGCCTTTTGAGATTGATTTCGAGCGAATGACCGAGACAGTATCTGGTGCGAGGTGAATTGCTTTACTTCCAGTGTCCTGTGTCTGCCCCTCACTTGCCATGACGATGCCAAGCGACTCGGAGCGTGCGCCACGCTCAAGAAGGACAGATGAAGGATAGAGCATGGTCGTGTGTGAGCCCATGTTACCATTCACCCACTCCACTGTCGCATCTTCAAACACCAATGCTTTTTTAGTATTGAGGTTATAGGTGTTCTTTGACCAGTTCTCGACGCTAATATATTTCACTCGTGCGTCCTTCTTTACCCACAACTCGACGCAACCTGCATGGAGCGATGATTCTGTGTATTGCGGCGCAGAGCAGCCTTCGATATAGGTAATCTCGGAGCCCTCATCGGCGATGATAAGGGTGTGCTCGAACTGCGCCGAGCGCGCACTGTTCATGCGAAAATAAGCTTGGAGCGGTAACGCAACTTTCACCCCCTTTGGTACGTAGATAAACGTTCCTCCCGACCAGACCGCGCCATGGAGCATGGTGAACTTGTGGTCAGTCATTGGCACGCACTTACTCATGAAGTGCTCCTTTACGAGCTCGGGATATTTCTGTAGTGCAACGTCCATGTTCTCAAAAATCACACCTTGATCAGAAAGTTTCTTTTGGATCTTGTGATAGACGACACCCGAGTCATACTGTGCGCCGACACCTCCGAGGTACTCGCGCTCCGCTTGAGGGATGCCGAGTTTTTCGAACGTATCTGCAATTTCCTTCGGCAAATCAGCCCAATCGGTGGTCTCTTTGATATTTGGGTCGACATAATAGGTCATGCCCTCGAGCTCGAGACCCAGAAGACTTGGCCCCCAATTTGGCATTGCGGTACGGCGCCAAAGCTCGAATGCTTTGAGTCGCATGTCGAGCATCCACTCCGGTTCATTCTTCGCTTTCGACATCGAACGGACCAATTCCTCGGTAGGCCCTACGTCGTGAATAATCGGTTTTTGTACTTCGTCGGTTTGTGCCATAAAGTCTTGACAGTATACGTAAATATCTCCTGATTGCAATCACAAAAACATGCTTTGACATATAGTATCAAATATGTTGTACTGCAATTGGCGTTCCTTACTCAATCGCATAACTGGAGAAACCATGAGTGTACTGGACCCCATTCATCAGACACCAGTCTTGTATAAGGAAATGGTAGCATTTCCTGATTGGCGCGCAAACTGCATTGGCGACATCTTGAGCGCCGAATGGATGCGCGTGTGATTGTATGCGTAGATTGTTTGATAGATTGCGAGGACAAGCTCTCCCAACGTTTTGAACCGTGACGGGTCCCCAAGGTCAACTTTGAACTGATTGTAGAACGACTCCTGATAGCCATTCTCCCACGGGCATCCCGGCGCTGAGCGTGAGATGAGTGTGCCCACGGCTTGGAGTGCCTCAATGAACACCGCCGAGTTATACTCGCTCCCATTGTCAGAGTGGAAGATCTCCGGTCGCGCATTCTGCTGCAGTGCGGCCATCAGTGCCGCAACCACGAGTATCGTGGCGTGGGTGGTGTACACCGATAGTCCGACGATCTTTCTGGTGTACAGATCAATCACCGTGGCGACATACACAAACCTCCCCTGAAACCAGATGTACGTGAAGTCGGTCGCCCAGATATGTCCCTCGTATGACGGATAGGTCGTGAGGAGGAGGTTGGGATAGATCACCTTGATATTCTTCGTCTTTTTGTACTTGAGACCACGCCTGCGGTATGGCTTGATGCCAAAGATGCTCATCACGCGCTGTATGCGTTTCCTGTTGACGCGCAGATGAAGTGCAATGCGTCGTGAGCCGTACGAATGGTGCTCTCGAAGCACCTCTTCAATGCGACACTTCATTGCCCAGTCTTTGTCGGGTTTCTTGGGTCGATAGTACAAGGTACTGCGTGACACTCCGAGCTCTCGTGCGCGTAGCGTCTTCACCGTCGTGCTTGTCTCCATCACTTCTTTTTTTGGGATTCCGAGAGCTTCAGCGTGAGCTCTCCCACCAGCTGGAGGAGCTGGGCATTTTCCTTTTTGAGCCGGATGAGATCGGAGAAGGTTGGCTGACCTTCGACCTTCTTGGCAATCCATCCGTAGATGGTTTGATCGGAGATACCGTGCTCCTTTGCCGCTTGTGCGACCGATACTCCGTCATTCTTGATGCGGTTAATAATCTGCTCCCTCATATCAGGAGCGATGCGATGCTTTTTCATATGTAGCTATTCTAGCGAATAATTACAAGTTTAGTGTCTGAAATTTGGGGACCGGACCACTTCAGATACACGTCGAAAGACTTGTGAAATTCCTTTTCAATGCAAAAGATCTCCAGCGAATAAGGGCTATGGGTATCGCACCACCGCCACGCGCAAAAGGAGTGGTAGCGAAACTGCTTCCCACACCACTTCACAGAGAGCTTGATCCAGCAATGCGGAGTCCATTTACCGAAGAAGAGTTCCTTCTACTTCCTGATGTGCAAGCAATCATCGCGATTCGTGAGTACAGCCAGAACGACAGCCTTCGCGCGAGACAATTTGCGAAACACATAACAATGACTCTTGCGAACAGGAGTCTGAGTGAGACGATGGTTCGCGATGCGACTATGCACTTCCTGCGGATGTATCCGCCAGCACTTCCGCGGAAGCCAAACGTCCCTTGAACCACCACACGACATGGTGGTTCTCTTTTAAATAAAATTGACACAATATACATGACAAAGTACAGTTTGCTCTGAAATTAAGTTCCCTCCCGCCCCCACTCACGATATGGAGTTCTCATGCAGATACTGAAACGGCTGGTTTGCCCAAGGTGTAATGGCAGAAAGTACCTTCTGTTCAAAGTTTGCCCACTCTGTAGAGGGGCTGGTGAGGTACTCTCGACCCAGCGAGAAGAACAGAAGCAACCTCCGCAACTGCCACAGGTGGCAACAGTTGATATCGAATTGCCATGACAGTTGTTGTGGCGAGAAACAAGCCGGACTAGTCCGGCTTTTTTCATTTGCCAAGATGGTATTGACAGAACTACCATTAGTGGTAGATTGCTTATGACGAGAAATCCTCGTTTCCCTGTCCTTCAACACGTAACCTTCAAGGAGTTCACCATGGGCGACAAAAACAGAACCCAACTGCTGCAAGACCCCTTCCTCAACCTGCTGCGCAAGGAGAGAGTCCCGGTGTCGATTTACCTGGTCAACGGCATCAAGTTGCAAGGCCAGGTTGAGTCGTTCGATCAGTACGTGGTGCTGCTGCGCAACAACGTCACCCAGATGGTGTACAAGCATGCGATTTCGACGGTTGTGCCCAGCCGCGCCGTCAACTTCCAAGCGAACGGCGGCGAACCCGATCAACCGGCAGCTTCCTGAGCTGCAACGTTGAGAGCTTCTTGAACTCCATCACGCCGCCGGCTTAGTCCGGCGGCTTCTTTTTTATAGTTTTTTACTACTCAATCATCCGAACTTCACCTAATAGTACATCTCTTCCGGATGAGATTGGCCATTTTAGTATTCCAAATGCAGAAGAATAAACAGCTGAGCTCGAAGCATTCTGTGCTGTATAACTTTGGGCTTTCATACAATACTCAGCAAGTTTTCCGGCATGAGTTTTACAGTAGAGCGTCGCTGCTACAGTATCCCCTTCTCTTCCAATCACAACGGCTTTACCAAGACCCTCACCGCACACAGCACGGTAGTGAACATCAGTAAAATTCTCACAGAACAGCAGCGCAGGAGCGAGTGAGTGATTTTCTTGGGCTATAGCAAATGAGGCTAGTGTTAACCAACAACGATACACATCGCCTAAAAACGAAGAGCAAGTAAGGGAAGGATTTATTAATGGATCACTTTGTTCTTTGAGGGAAAGTCGTTCAATCATATTTTCCATAAATGCCCCAGCGACACATTCCCCAATGTACTGTTCACCCAGAAGATTAGTACAAAGAGGTAGTGCGTCTGAAAGTTTCCCTTCATATTTATAGACGAGTGCATGCCCAAGCCCGTGGACACAATTGAGTTTCGCATAATCTTTTGTATTCAGTGTGGTCGTCGCGACACTCTCGCAAAAACAATGAATCTGCGCTGGAGTAAGACTATCATCGCTCTTTCCTCGAAAGACTTCTTCGACAACACCATGGAAATATCCGTTACCACAGTCATAGTTACCATGAGCATATGCCTCCTGAAACGAACCGTACTCCCCCACTGCGACATGACCAATCTTGTGCATGACAGAATGACAAGTTCCCGCAAATGTGGGATTTGAAATAGTTTCATTACGAATAAGCTGCAATGCTGCCACAGTACCAAACTGTTTCGCATATGACTCATAAGAATTTTGAAGGCACACCTCCTCGTCAGCCTTTTCTCTACAGGCTCTTAAGCGCGTAACGACATTCTTCTCTGCTGAGGTTAACTTTTCTGTAAGATTATTTTGAACCCGTCTTTGGTCGCTAGCGTCAATGACTCGGAGCGAAGCGTAACCGAGTACGCTTGCAACAAAAAATGCCAAGAGAAGAAATATACTTGTACGCTTTGACATCTGGGAAGTATACAATACTGACGAATTAATTATTTGCACTTGCAAATATTTTGCTAAGCCTTATACTCATTTTTACCGTCTGGTTGTCAGGCGGCGAAAGGAGGGTCCTTGATCCACCGTTCCCAGCTTTTCCTTTTCCATCCGCCTTAACCTCGCTCGTGCTGTGCGCACTCCATCGTTCCGGCAACCGCTGGAACCCGGTCCACTCCCCCCAAAGGAGCTCGCATGAAGTACCGCTGGCCATGGCCACGGGCACCGGCCTAGAACGAATCAGGGCTTGATGCCATTTTCGAAACCGAAGGGGCCGTCGCAGGACGGCCCCTTTTTTGTATCTTTTTACCGCATTGTCTCTGGATGTGGGTAGAATTTTTGCAGTATACTTCTCTCATC
>JAYSWT010000226.1:0-1411 GCA_043717905.1 bacterium
CAGAGCCGCCGCTGCTTGCCGCTTGCCTACACATGGCAGAAAGTGTCGTTGGTGCAGCCCGAGTTAGTCGTTATGGACCAGACCTCATTCTGCCGCCTCCGGGCCACAAAGGCGTTTATGAAGAGAAAGACCACCATGATCGGATTTTTTCTTTGCCGCCCATGAAATTGGTTGCTGAGATTGTGAAAGTCTTTGTGCCTTGGAACGACGTCACTGGGTACGAATAGTTGATGTACAACACCTAGTGGCCTCGAGGGGGACTGGAGGTGAATGGTGGCTGAGTATTGACAATAATTCGGATCAACTTCTTGAAATTTGGCAATGCGGCACTTCTGAACCACACCATCAACTCTGAGTCATTATTGTACGATGAGTTGGATCTGTCTCTGGCGGCAATGTGCCAATTGACAGGCTTTACAGTATTATCCCAAGTGTCAAGTTGGCCAAATATGATCTCCGGTCACTTCCGCCAAAAAGGCCCACCACGAGCAACCGAGTGTCGCAGAAATCACGAACGCGTGTTTTGAGCCAGTTAAACAGTTGGTTCTATTGAGGGATCGGTGATCAAAATGACGTCGACTGTCCAATGATGTGTCTAATAAATTGTCAAGTTTGAGTTCGTAATGTCTGTTATTTGGTCATGTGTGGCGTATGGATGTTTGTTTCAAGATCGGTGATCATGTGAAGTCCAGCCGTCCGTATAGCGGCTGTCAAACTCGCGAGTGATGTTGCCCTTGTTTGCTGAGGGAATTCCTCCGGAAAACGCGTATCTGCCTTTTTAGTTCCGACGCTATCCGGTTGAAATGAGAGGGTTGGGATAGGCAGTCGGGTACTGTCGACTTTGTGAAGCGGTTGAACGGGTTTTGCCACCGGTTTGTTCCACGTAGACCTTCTTGCCGAGTTGGCCCTCGCGCTGGCTAGTGCGAGTGTATGACCGACGTGGGGTCACCGTAGGTACGAGTCTCCGCACTGTCTATCGACAATCCTATTGGCGTCTTGGTGCAGGAATATTCTTTACGCATCGAAATAAAAAAATGTGCAAGCTCTTTCTGCCCAAAGTTGGATTTGTTCACGATATAATTTTTAAGTCAAATTGTTCTTTCTCTTCCACCTCGACAAGTCTGCAATTTCATTATTTTCAAATAAGTTGTTCACCGATGGAAGATATTATTTGATTGAATCCAGATAATTATTCAACGTTTTCATAGCAGAAAGAATGAGGGGATGTATTACGTTGAGCAAAAAGTTCTGAATCACTTTTGAAAAAATTATTTCGATTTCATTTATTTATTTATTTATTTTTATTGATCTTAATTTATTTTTAGCATGTTTTATACACAATTTTTAATTTGTCGTCTTTACCTTGTTTTAGATTCACGTTAATCCCTAAAACTTTCAATGGTACTTGACA
>JAYSWT010000227.1:0-3637 GCA_043717905.1 bacterium
CGGAGTTGATGCAAACCCCGCCGAACGGATTCTTAGAGAAAGCATCGGCAGATATGAAGAAGTGGCGCAAAACGCTGACCAACTTAGTAACCAAGTAACTGGTTTGCAGGATTACGTACGCAATGTATGTATAGTGGGTTCAAAGTAGGAGTATACTGATGGACTTGAATGAAATGATAACTCTGGGACCTACCAAATTCACAGATGAACAATTAGCGGCACTTCCTCTTTCAGATTTGATGTTTTGGCGACGACGGATGGAAAAATCGGGCGACAGCGCTTCAAATATTCGATTAGCCCCTTTCGAACATCAAGCTTTCGCTAGAGAATATGTCAAAGATAATCCCATTTCAGGTACTCTCGGTATTGGAGCATCTATTCCAATATACCAATTAGCAAAACTAGCCGGGGTAGCCCCCATCACTGGCGGACCAGCCACTCCCCCATCACTTAAACAACTAGTCGCGGGATACCGAGGAATCGGACAAGGGCTTGGGATCGTCGAGTAACCAAACAACCCCGCAAGCCAGATATAAATCTAAAGATACTGGCCATTGTACCTCTCGAAGCAACAAAGCAGATTTATCGACAAAAAACCAATAAATAGTATAAACACCGTCTACAGCAAACCAAGTATAAAATGAAATATATATGATATCCCCCCAAGTTTTACTGGATTTAAGTATTCTCTGTACTGTTTCTTTAGCAGTCAAATAGGTGCAAACAGCCATTAAAATACTGACCCCGTAATCCCAATCTGGTGCGATTTTTAAATACGCTCCCCAAAATAATAAGCCAAGCCCAACCAAAAATGTAGAATTTTTAATCATATTTATTTCTCAAGAGTTAATCCCCAGCTCAGTATTCTTCGGGAATTTCACCGATTTTCGTGCTTCATCGATAGCTGGCCAAAGATGCGGCATCACATCACGAATTAAGTCATAGGCATAAGTGCTCCCAAGCCATTTTCCACTTGGTCGAGTCTTTTTAAATCCAATGCCGCGTAATATTTTTTGTAGGCGTATAACGTCCATTTGGGTTTGGCGGCTCGTATCAATCTGCAGTACAACTCCTAATACTAGATGGATAGCACCTAAACGAATACTAAAATCTCCAGTGTCCTGACCGTCCGTATATCGGGGAACCGCAAAAAATAATTCATTTGCGAAACTATCTGGATCAGTTAAAGCATCACGAATTTTGAGAAACCATGGTTCTGTATTTTCAATCGAAAGTTGTCTATCGGCCTGCTCTTCACTCACCATTTCAACTGGTACAGTATACCAATCTTCACCACTTTCATAAGCTTCTACTGCTTCTGCCCATAGTTGGTCTCGGTCCTGTTTGAGAATTTGTGATAAAATCGGCCCGCATTCCCCCACATGAGTGGGCCAGAAGCGACGGGCACCCGTCAAATCTGCTATATACGCCTGACCTACTTCGTTCGTAGTCCCCGCAAAAATACAAGTACGAGGGTAAGATTTGGCATCGCGTTCGTAACTGAGCCTCACGTCATCGACAGTAGTAGTAAGGATAGCCTTTAATGCTTCCATGTCGCCTTTACGAACGGTAGCTAATTCGGACATTTCAACGATCAATTTACCTGCAATGACCGCTACTAAATCTTTATGTGCTGTCCCTTGACCAGTCATACCACCGGAATATTCACAATAAAATTGGCCACCAATAATACGAAGTGCTTGGGATTTACCGATACCTTGAGCGCCTTCAAAAATCAACATGTGATCAGCTTGGCAACCGGGGTCCATGGCTCTGGCTACTGCACTAATCAACCATTTGCGACCTATCGCACGAGTATACTCAGTATCTTTTGTGCCCATATAATACGGCAACCATCGATAAAGTCTTTTTGTCCCATCCCATCGTAATTCTTTCAAATGCACCCGAAGCGGATTAACCCGAAATTCTTCAGCTACATATTTAATTACCTGAGCCACGTGCATCTGCTTCACCCAAGCATCCCCGGCAGAATGAAATTTTACTAATAAGCCTATTTCGTCGTATTCACTAAGTCGAGAACAATTAATATCACCGACACTTCCTACACGAATTCGGTGATCGAAGTCGGCAATCCAGAACATCGGGCACGAACCTTCTGCTTGCATTGCTTTAGTGCGGTTGATCAAACCGATGATGTTTCCCCGCTCATTATTTTCACCGATAGTGGCCGCTTGAAAACGTTTGCGTTCACCCTTCACTAAATCTTCGAGCAGCAATACTCTAGTACGTACAGATTCTTTCTTGAGCTTTTTGATGATTTCGCCAAGTTTTTTGCCCGTCGCGCACGCCGTTTGTACGAGCTCTGTATCCATTTCTGCCGCTTCGCCGTCGCACCAGTCTTTGAGACGGGTGTATATGGTTTCCGGGTCTTTATATGTCGGGTCGATTTTCTCCCGAAATTCTTTCCACCTATTAGCAGAGCAAGAATCGTGCAGGCAACGATAAACAGGGCGGTTATTAACCAATCCAACCATTGGGTTTTGATGTGTTTCATTGAATGGGCATCTTGAAATAATCCATTTTTGACCCTCATTTCCGAACATAGGACGAGGACCGCTTACGATGGTTTGGCCACGCTTATCTAACCAATCGGACATGTCCGTGATAAATTCTCCGGTCATGTCCCGATATTCTTCGCTCTTCGCGTCACGAATTGGACGAGCCACGTTTTCGATCTGCTCACGGGTCAGTAGTTTTAATTCACGTGGAATTTTCGTGATCATCGCAACCCGGTGCGGACGGTCAGGGGTGTCCGAACCCTTGGTGCTAACAGTGCCGTATACTTTCCATACTCGTGACGCGTTGAATACTGTCACATCCACTTTGACCTGTTCATCGGTGAAAAGTGACGATAACATCTTCAATGCACATTCGAAATCAATCCGAGCGGCATCATCATTCGGTTCATCAACCCGATACATCACATGAACTCCATTACCGGAATCCGCTCGTATCGGCTCTGGCCACCCGATAGATGTTAACCAATCGACTACAAAATCAGCTTTGTTGCGACTCCAAAGCAACTCTTCTTCGCTCGATGAAATCCCAGCAGGTCGAATCGGGTCAAAATCCATTAAAAACCAACGACGACGAACGACATCACCGTCCGAAGACGTAAGAAATGAACCGTATGTTAATTGATTATGTGACCGAGCCAATAAATCTGGGTTTACCGGATTGATAGTAACGTAAATCGATTGATGTTTTCCATTCTCCTTGGCGACCAAAGCGGCAGCGATGGCAGTGTCGTTAAAATACCCACTAATCGTGCCTGCTTTGGTCTTAGGAACTCGAACTTCGAAAACGCTACCGGGCTCATGGAGTAAGTCAAGTGTTGCCTTGATTAGCAGCGCCGGTTTTGTCGTCTCGTATTCTTTGAATTGGGTCATATTATAGTTTGTTCACGTAAATATCGTGGGAGTTCTTCTGCAATTAAATTTTGGTGAAACTGCAGGTCCGTTATTACCGCTATATCAGCAGTACATCGAGCGTTTGGAAGTTCCTTATGGTACTTGCCTGGGATGACGAATACCTGGTCTACTACCCTAACTAAAAAATGAATGGGCATATAATGGAGCCAACGCCGGATATATTGGTGTTGAGACGCTTCTACCCC
>JAYSWT010000228.1:0-1409 GCA_043717905.1 bacterium
GAGTTTCCAAGAAATGATGGGCGTGGCATGCAGTTTCCCATTCCTGGACGGTTGTACAAGTTGAGCAATATTACTGCAGATGCTGGATTAATCCACACCAACCAAGCCCACCCAATATTCTCGAGGGGTGACAACAACCATCGGATCATGGTTATTTCCAAACCTTACAAGAATGAGGCGGGACCTATTGTCACGTTTGGCCAGAATGCGAAGAATTGGTATGAAGATAAGGACGATGATTGCCTACTATTCAAAAACGGCTTCACGGGTAAAATCACCATACATGGGTCTGGTGGGTCACCCACTGTTGCTGGTGCCCATCCTCCTTCCGCGAAAACCTCCACAGTAGGAGATGCATCTGTTTTAATTCCTCCAAATCAAGACATGCATTGTGTCATCAACGTTGGCTTAATTGACATGTGCGCCATGGATGAGGTGTTTACCTTGTACTACAATGAAGGGCTGTTCAGTTGTGGTTCTGATGATGATCATGCAGATGCTTGTCAAACTGATGGTGGGACTGTGGCTAGTTTTGGGCCTGCCACAAAACGGGCAAGGGTAGAGGTGGAAGAGGCCAACAAAACCATGGTACGCTGTTTGGGTACCTTCTCTATAACTGACTTGCGTATCAGAAGTGAAGAGGATGATGAGGTGATTAGTAAACATGGAAACCTCCCACAAGAGCAACAAATGTTTCACAGATACCTAGGGGTGAGGCATATTGAAGCTACCTTATCCCCTCTCATGACAAATCATGGGGTATCAGAAATGAAGAAGCAGCATTGTACAATGTACCGGGAAGATTTCAAAATGGTAACCATTCCGTATGCATGTAATGATCACATTGAAATCGATGTTGGGATTGGTGATGAGAAAGCAGCGGCTTCACTCAACAGGCAGAAAATGTTAACAAGAAGGAAAGTATTGAAAGGTTTTATAGCAAATGGAGGCCTCCGCAAGTACATGTCGGTAGAGGATCAGCAAAAAGAAGCCGATGGCGAGTCTGACGTCGTGGAGGATATATCTGGAGGCAATGGGGTTGCATCAGGCGTGGCATTGACATACGGGGTTGCAGTTAGCGGGGAAGTGACAAATGAGAGCAATGTCACGGGTGTGACAGATGGCGAGACAGAGGTCACTAGCGTGAATGATGCTACCAAGAGCATGGTTTTGGATGGCGGAACAGAGATCACGGGCGTGAAAGATGCTACCAAGAGCATGGCTTTGGTAGGTCACGGTATTGAAGATGGAACGGATGATAAAAGTGATAGGGTGACTATCAAGGACCAGGGCAGAAGTCTTCATGTCAAAGGTGTCAAAGAGAACAGTCAAGAAGAAATCAAAAACGCCCAAAAGGGCGTGATTGCCAGTATCCCTGATATATTTGACGCGGTTCTTCTTAACAGTTA
>JAYSWT010000229.1:0-1409 GCA_043717905.1 bacterium
TATAGGTGGTAGCACATCAGTTGGTTCATTTTGCCGCACATTTTGACAGAAATACGCGTTGCACTCATTAGTTGTTGTGTCATTCAGAGGTGCAACATATTCATCAGTAGCAACGGCCAAAATCGACTCGACCTCATCCAAGCACACAGCTCTCCGTCCTATTACAATTAATCACCTGGCTACCGGTCTCATGAGACTCAGCTACCTGTTGAACTGTTTGCAACACGCCGCTCTGCGACCTGTCAATCAACCCTTCGGCCAATTTACCTGTCGTATCAGGGTAAAATAATACATTTCCCTGCGACTTAGAAACAGAGCAATTAAAGACACGTGCGCCTAACCCAGATACGTTTCCCTGTTGTTTTCGTTTTGAAAATGTTTTGGATACATATGGTGGCGCATTCATACCACATTGGGACCTTATGTGACCTTTCAGACCACATTTAAAGCACACTCTCTCAGCGATGTCTTGTGGTTTGGAACCATTATACCGTGTTCCAGGCACAAATGATGGGGCATGCGTGTGAGGCTCTAACACTTTAGTTTCGAGTTGAGCACTTGAGCGCTTCCATAGCAGCTAGTTGTGTTTGTTAATAGCTCCGTCTTATTAGAAATATTTGTCGTTTGTCAGCCATACTGGTAAACAAGTTTATAATCAGTTTTCGTTATTTGTCATCGCGCGTCTAATGACATACAATTTGAGAGTTTCCGCTTGGATTATGGCGTGATATTTGTCGTCAACTGATCGTTCGTTTCAACTCGATCATTCGTAAAATAGCCAATGGCTGCCGCCATTCTGCTAACGTACTCACGTGATACGCTGTTGGCGCTGCGGCCCGCTGGTATAGTTCAACTTCGGCTATCGACGCCCGCTGTGACCCACATACATACATTGCACTTGCGCCGGCGAGTACGAGGCAGGAGAGCCGGGCGAAATGCCCAACGCAGTATACCGGTCATAGTCCGTGGACGTAAACAAACCGATCGTAAACAGACCGATCAGCTGTTTCAATCTCGATTATCGCTGTCATAGCCATCTTTTTTGTTCACTAAATCGTATGGACAAGAATAGTATAGTGCGGCTCAGTACCACTATAGCGCCCCTGATTCGTTCCACGCGACAGTGAGCGCTTTATAAAGTGTTTTATGATGATATGATGATAATCTCATTGAAATTGACTGTAAACCAACGCGACATCCCCTGCCGTCACCTCGTCAACTGTCATTCGCAACGCTGAACGTACACTCGATAACGAACAGAACTGACGTCGTTAAGCAGCTGATGGGTAATGAGGAAGCTAGGATTGATGTGATGTGTTTGACTGAAACCTGGCACGAGGACAGCGACTCAACCAGTATTAGACGGCTGCGCACAGATGGACTACAAGTTATTGAGCGCGCTCGTCCGA
>JAYSWT010000230.1:0-1406 GCA_043717905.1 bacterium
AACTCGAGGGATTTCTTTTGGCGGAGAGGGAGAGATTCGAACTCTCGGTACAGTTACCCATACACACACTTTCCAGGCGTGCTCCTTAAACCACTCAGACACCTCTCCAGTGCAACCCGGAACTCGAGCGCGTCCGAGTGTATCAGTGATTTTAAGAATCGTCAATGAAAAATGCTTGACACGTGCGAACCACGGTGTTAAAGTCTCAGACCGAGCGGGAAACCGTTCGGGTTTTAAGCGGTTTTTGCCACTCTAGCTCAATCCGGTAGAGCACCCGATTTGTAATCGGAAGGTTGTCGGTTCGATTCCGATGGGTGGCTCCAAAGGCTCAAAAGTTGAAAGAAGTAACACCTTGGGTAGGTGTCCGAGTGGTTAAAGGAGACGGACTGTAAATCCGTTCGCATAGCGTACGATGGTTCGAATCCATCCCTGCCCACCAAGTTTCTCGAGTTTAAACTCGAGATTCTTTTTTAGCCTAAAATTGCACTTGCACGAAACCGTTTAAGTCGCTAAACTCGAGTTCATGCGGGAGTAGCTCAGTCGGTAGAGCGTCAGCTTCCCAAGCTGAATGTCGAGAGTTCGAGCCTCTTCTCCCGCTCCAAATAGAATCTCGAGCCTTGAATATCCAAGGCTCGAGATTCTATTTTTGATGCTCAAGGGGCATAGTGCTTAAGGTGATTTTTTAAGGTTTCGGATTTGGGGCTTGATAAGTTTGCATTTCAGCGTTTTCTTTTGCCTTTTTTTCGAGTTCTAATTGTTGAGTCCAAGTCATGATAATAGGTCTTGAAATCTCTGCTTGCGCTTGATTGATGGCATCGCCATTCTCTTGAATTTTGTTCAAGACTGATCTGGACCTTATAGACATCCAGAAACCTAAAGCTAAGACAGTATAACTTAATACTTTACCTATTACGAAGTATGAGGCAAAAGTTTTTAACGCAAAAAACCCCAAAGCAAAAAATACAATTGACGTACCAAATAATACTCTTTGGTAGTGAAACAATCGTATTTGTTCAAAACAAGTTAGTGTCAACATTCTCGGGTCAGCAAGTATCAAATTTGCCTTGATCCCGATTTCGGTATTTCTCAACTGACGTTTCTCACGTTGTGTAATAGACCATTTTTCCACAAACTGGTCAATTGGCGTTTTTAAGAAACTGCTGATAAGGTTTATTGCAATTCCTACGACTACAACAGACACCCACCAATACAAAGAACCTATATCAGCTAAAATTTTTTCCACAAAATCGAATCCTCCTCATTTTAGGATTCAAGAATACCTTAGTCTTCGTATCATAATAATAATCTCGAGCCTTGAATATCCAAGGCTCGAGGTCATTTTTTACGACTCGAGCTTTAACCTTTGGTTGCACCAACCGTTAAGCCCTGAATGAAGTACCGTTGCA
>JAYSWT010000024.1:0-2377 GCA_043717905.1 bacterium
CGGTGTCTCCAACTGCAACAAAATCTAATTCTTGGTCCATATAATTGTAAATATATAATTGCTGAAATTATACCACGAGCAAGAAGAAGGTCTTGTGTACAAACAGTTACCAAAAAGTGCCCATGCAGGATGAAGACGAGTAGATTATTTGTTATACTTGGGCAATGAAAACCTTACGTGAATACATACAAGACGCAGAGACAAAGAAAATTGCCATTGGTCATTTTAATATTTCAAATCTTGAGGGATTGTGGGCAATCTTTAACGCGGCGCGAGAACTTGAGCTTCCAGTTATTATCGGAGTATCTGAGGGTGAGCGTGAATACGTTGGAGTGAGACAAGCGGTCGCACTCGTAAAAAGTCTTCGCGAGGAGTTTGACTACCCAATTTTCCTTAATGGTGACCATACTTATTCGGTTGATGGAGTGAAGCGTGCCATTGATGCGGGTTTTGATGCAGTGATTATTGATGGAGCGAAACTTTCAAAAGAGGAAAATATCGCACAGACCAAAGCGTGCGTCGACTACGCACGAGCTTCAGGACGCGATGTACTCATTGAAGCGGAACTCGGATATATTGGCAGTGGCTCAAGTATTCTCGAAAAAATTCCTGAGGGGGCAGCAATTTCACTCGAACAGTGCCCAACGGGAGAGGAGGCAAAAGAGTTTGTGCTCGCAACTGGAGTCGACATGCTCGCACCAGCGGTTGGAAATATTCATGGCATGCTCGCAACGGGGCTTAACCCACATCTCTATACGGACCGTGCGAGAGAGATTCGCGAGGGTGCTGGAGTCCCCCTTGTCCTCCATGGTGGGTCTGGAACTGACAATCAAGATTTCATAAAGGCGATTGATGCGGGTATGAGTATTATTCATATCAACACAGAAATTCGTATCGCTTTTCGAGATGGATTAAAGAAATCACTCCTCGAGCACCCCAACGAGACAACTCCATACAAAATTATGAAGCCTACGATTACTGCAATACAAGATGTGGTACACCGAAGACTAAAACTCTTTAGTAAAATAAATTAATCACTACTAGCTTAAATAGCTCAAATTATGAAAAAAACAATTATAACTACTCTCGCCAGCGTCCTCCTTCTTGCAGCACCAACAGCATTTGCCGCTACGAATGATTATGTAAATTACTGGACTATGGACGAAGGAATGGGACGGAGCGTGAATGATAGTGTCGGAGGGCAAAACGGAGCGATGGTTGGTACTTCTACCGGATTCGGTTGGGCGTCAGGAAGAGTGGGGACAGCTATTGGTATGGACGGCACCACGGGTACTGGGGTTGCACTTCCTGATTCAGTACTCAAGGGAAGTCAGGGAAGCATCGCACTCTGGTTCAACGCTCAGTCGCTCAACTACCAGAATATTATTTTCTCAGGGAAGTCGACGAGCGACAATAATGTCTATGTTGCATTTATCATCGACAAAGATGGCCGTCCAACACTGCAATTTCGTGACTCGACCAATGGAAATGACCGAAAAGCGCAGGGAGCAAAGCTACTTAATAAAAATGAATGGTACAACGTAGTGCTCACGGCAAATTCTCAAACGTTCCGCATTTATGTTAATGGCGAGGAAGTTACGGTTGCGGGGGATAATATCGGAAGATGGTTCCCTGATATCACCAATCAAACCCTGTCATATCGAATTGGCATGCTCTCTGCGTCCCCCCTTGCAGGCTCATGGACTGGATACCTCGATGATGTGCGAATCTACTCACGAGCACTTACTCAAGAAGACGTTTCCGCTCTCTACAACGAAGGAAACAATGCACTTTCGACTATTCCCGCAGGAGTCGCTCCAAAAGTAAATCTTACTATTTCTGAGGACCGCATTCCCGTTGGTGGCTCAGTCGCACTTAATTGGAATACATCGAACGTCAACAGCTGCTCACTCACCGGCGATTCATCGGTGACTGCAACAAGTGGAACAAAAGTCTTTATCAAGATAGCTTCGGACACAAGCTACACACTCTCATGTGCAGGAAAATACGGTGGAGCGGAAAGCACGGTGAAGGTTATGGTTGGGAGTGTGGCGTCATCTACTGTCACCTCAGGACTTACCGTTGAGAACCTGCTTAGTCCGAGTCCCACTGCGCCAGTGGTTACGAAAGGTAATTATGGCCGCAATCTCACTCTCGGTTCACGGGGGGATGATGTGAAGCAACTACAAGATTATCTTATCCTGAAGGGTTATCTTGGCACCCAAGCAACTGGATACTTTGGCGGACTCACCAAAGCTGCTTTGATAAAAATGCAGAAAGAGAAAGGACTTCCTGCGACTGGATACTTCGGCGCAATGAGTCGTGCCATGCTCAATAAGTAAGTACAACGAAGTAAGATATACTGTTTCCGAAATGC
>JAYSWT010000231.1:0-1402 GCA_043717905.1 bacterium
CCGGCAGCACATGTTTCGTTCGACCCGTGCTCCGTTTGACAGCCGGCATAGGACTTGTAGATGCGCACCCTGGCATCGTCGAGCTCCTTGATACGGACGCCCATGCAGAGACAGTACTCGGTGGCATGCTTCAGTGAGGGTAGCACCTGCGTAAGCAGGCCCCTCCTAGGAAAGGCCACCTCCTCTTCCTTGATGCGATTGACGTTGGTAACTGGGGGCCAGGAACTTGTGTCCCAGATCGTCGGGCTCCACCGTCGTTTCCTTGATGGAGGGAAGCATCGTCTTGCCGTGGCTGACCATCTCGAGGAGTGTGTTGTCTTTGACGAGGTTATGTGGTAGCGAAGGCGCGTTTTCACCCTGCTCTAAGTAGGCGGCCTTACCGACCTTGACCGCGTACTCACACTCGCGGATGCAAACGAGCCACTGGAGACTCTTTGTTTGGGTCCTGTTGTGATACTCTCGATGTCATACCAATAAAAATGGATGTTGTCGTTGTCTTCTTGTTGATCGTGTTGTTGCCCTGAGTGACGAAAAGGAGGAAGAAGAATCAGGTGTGGGGTGTCACCACAATAGGCTAGTACATTTAGTTAGAGGGTTAATTACATCCCTTATTGTAAGAAGCATTTGCTTACTAAAATTTGAGTTTAAAACTTACATTTGTTGTACCCCCTCACTTTTCTTGGTCTCGCTACGCCTCTGCTTATAAATGTTCCTATTGTAACACTTCTAATATGTGAATGTACATATACTACTAAAATATACCAAAAGAAAATTTTAAAATAAAGAAAACACCATAGCTTACGCACGTGTCCAGGGGACTCGAACGGTAGGTATTAGAAGTTTTTATTTCTTCTTTTTTTTAAAGAAGAAAATTATATTTGATTTTATCAACAATATATTTTGTATATGCATCTTGCTACTAGATTATTTGAAATCTTTTGGTAAGATGGAGAGGCTAGAACCAGTGTCTACCAGGAACTGTACTATATTCGGAGACAACCAATGTGAACTCGTGATGAGAGAAAGTGAAGAGAAAAGAGGTGAAGAGACGTTGATTGAGAAGAAAGTGTGAAGAAAAGGATTGTTTGAGACACCATCGACTCCCGCCGCCAGGAGTGATGGCGTGATTAGTTTTTTGACGATTCAGGAGGTGTTAGTGCACCTGTTTTTTCGAATTTGCACCCTGGTACGCATGATCGTGCTAATTCCCGGTATTTATTATGATAGACACATACCTGGAGGACCCTGCAATTAGGCAGGCGGTCACGCCAAGTACATCCTAAATGACACAGTTTCGCTGACCCCCGAAATTTTAGATGGTAGTAGCATATCACCTTATTCCTATCTCTTGAGGTACTACGAGGGCGCGTGTCATTATTTCCTTGTCGGAAAACGTTTCGTG
>JAYSWT010000232.1:0-1400 GCA_043717905.1 bacterium
TGACCTCGACAGGCCGGCCGGGATGACGGAGCGAGCACAGTGCAATGACATATACGATTCGAAACAAAGAATGTATCAACAAATATAATGAACAACATACCCCGCCAACAATGCAAAGGGAAACAATTGAATTCAATGGAGTTAGGCGACAAATTAGAAGAAGTCATCAAATAAAGATCACCGTCAAGTTTAATGACATAAATGACAACAATCCACAGTTCACAAAGTTACTCTTTCTTCCTGATCAGACGGTACCCGAGAATATCGACTCAAAGACCGAGTCTGCCGACGTCACGCAGTGCGCTACTTCGCCCGTTCCCCCTTCTCCAGAAACACAGAAGAGTGACACTATTGTGAATTTCAGACGACGTCGATCACGCAGTGCATATGTCGTTGAACCAGACTATATCTACATCAAGCAACTGCCCATCGTGCCCGAGTCTCGCATCATTGCCTCCCTCAATCCTTATAAGTCCGGGGACAAGATGCCCAAACGTCCGACAAAGACCTACGACACAGCCATTTTTGAGCACGCCGTCAATGTGAAATTGAGCTTCGAGACTTGACTGACGGTGTCACTACTTTGTCCACGGTTGGTGAGGTCAATAATGCACTTGATCAGGGGGTAGAAGCTGCAGTCGGCGTGTGCTGCGGCGATGTCGGCGCAGTCCTTCAGGTTGCTCAGAGAGTACATGAGCAGATCATCGGCATGCACATTTGTCGATAAAAGCTTAACTGCCTGCTTACAATTGCATACCAAGGCCAAAAATTTACGAGGCTCGTCAATTTTCCCGAGCAGCTTCGTCTGCTCTGATATTTCGTTGGCCAATTTCTGCCTACCGATCAATGTTGAATTAACTTTTAGAGACGATAATATCCCGATAACAAGTGCAAACTCCTCTCTACCGACCAGTTTTGTTAGCAACTTCTTTGAGCTAGTTTCAACGAATGTCTCCATTTCTGGTTGGAGCTCACAATTGGCTCCCAATTTCTCATTCAAATATTTGAAAGCAAAAGTGTTGATGAGCTCGTCAGCTTCGTCAGATGCTCAACAATTGTTCCCCCCAACAATATGAATGGTGGTTTCTAACCAAACAAGTCCTTGTCTTCTGTATCCTGTGTCTTCTTCTGAAATATGGAAAATTGATTAATGTCAATTAATCAATTACATCTAACCGTCATAATGACGTTGGAGAAAATGATTAGAGGAGACTCTTACGCATGCTGATGCAAGACCTATATAATGATAAACGTCAGGCTAAATGCCCCCACGCATACTCTCTGAATTTTGCGAACTGCATGTACATTTACTTGGCATTGAAAATTAAATATTTGGTTTGTCTCATTCGATCGTGTGGAACTCTGGTTTGCCGAGTTTGTCCATTGATTTGTTTCGAGGT
>JAYSWT010000233.1:0-1396 GCA_043717905.1 bacterium
GTCTCGGTCGACGGTGTTCGGTGTGACGAATGGGCTCGGGGCTCTATGATAGTTAAAGAGTGTGTGGCGACAAGTCACCGTAAGTGTGTGGTGTTGGCGGTTGTGACATGTGTTTACCACAGTGTGTGTGGCATCGCGGAACCTAGCGTGAAACACGCATGTATCGATGACTTTGCAGCTGGGAATTCGGTCTTGCCACGTGCATCCAACGTTTTTAAAGGCGTGCGTCACGTTGAAATTTGGTGTGGAAGTCGCAAACGTGAATGTCGTTGTTGCGGGAATTGCTGAGTTGGCGATAGGTGGGGCGAGGGCTGTCATGGTTTTGGAAATTTCGGCGGCAGTCGCTTTCGCGTTTTGTTGGCCGTGAATTACGCGCATCCATGTTTGCAATGTGCGTTGTGAGCGCTTCTATGGTCGAAAGAATAGGGTCGACTGAGGTTTGCCATGTTGGAGTAATTGGAGCGTGAGCTGTGGGAAATGTGAGGGTTGCTGTGTTGTGGAGCGTTATAGCGAAAGTGTCACTTGGGCGCTTGACAAGGCGTGCGATTTTGTCAGCGGCTGCGGCTAAGTCCTCTAACGTGGTCTTAGGAAGAGCCACGAGTATTTCCTGCTTGTGTACAGGAAGGGCGGAAAGGAAGAATTCCCTAAGGGTGGAGTCGTCCACTTCTGACGTCATGTGAAAGTCCCCTAGGTCGTTGCGGCATTTGTTTAAAAAGTCTGAGGGCATTTGTGACCCTATCACCTGACTTTTAAAGTACCGCTCGAATTTGGCGGTGCGGCATTCGCTTGACTTTGCTATCAACGCCGCACGTAACTTCTCGTACGGGGTGTTGGAGGTGTTAGCCTTCCAAATAATTTTACCAAGTTTGCTGAGTATGTGGCTTGGGAGGAGCTGTAAGATGTGTCTATACTTTTTCGACAACGAAAGCTCTGGCAGGTCTTTAAAAAAAAACTCCATTGTATAGAGCACCTAGATATTCTCATTGCATAATTCCAAACATTAGCTATGATGGAAGCCCATACACTCTTAACGAGTTCCTTTTTGACTATAATTTAGCCGCAACAGGTATGGGATGGACAGAAGCGCAAATGATCTGCAGATTACCCCTTCATCTAAGAGGTATGGGGAAACAGGTTTTTGCTAATATTACGTATGAGGAAAAAGCAACTTGGATTGCATTAAGTGCAGCATTTTCAAAGAATATTCTTATTGAACCGTCCCCAAGAATATATTTAAACGCATTTAGAAAGCGATCATTTAATGAAACTCCTATAGAATTTGCATACGCGTTAAGAACACTAGCAAACGGAGCATTTCCTAACGCAACAATAGGTCAAAGAAATCCGTTTTTATTGGATCAGTTCCTGGCAGGTATTTCCGAAACTTTGCGATTTC
>JAYSWT010000234.1:0-1396 GCA_043717905.1 bacterium
TATCAATGAGACATTTAGAAAGCGTTTATCAACTAAATTATCTTCCCAGACGAAGATATTCAACTTTTTAGAAAGACCATGTGGTGACCTACCCCTGCATTCTAACCCCTCCTCCTAATTTTCAGACCCACGTAAAAAGAGGATACGCCCGGACGCGGCGGAGACAAGATTTTACCCTTCGGTTTCGGTGGAGCCGATCAAGTCCGATCAATGATGAGCCATGACATAACCAACATAATCACTACCGTGAGCGACGTAAAATCCATCGGGACGCAATGACATGACAAACAAAAGCGAAACGAGAGAACAAATTTATTCATAAACAAGAGCCAAATTCTAAGTGAACTCAAAGTTTCGATGGAGGCGCCGACGATTGTCAACCACCAGGTGATCGCACATCTAAAGAGTCTGGACGCAACAATATGAGATTGTGACGAGCACCCTTTTATCTCGACAGCACACTTAAACGACTCAGCTACCCCAACTGCACTATCAATACTTTCACCGCACAGAAAGACAAAGAAACCCCCATCTACGGCGACACGATATTCGCCAGGGAACGAAGGGGTAGTGTTGACAGCCTCAACGATCAGGTCACCGAAATACAGCCGCCGATTGAATGTCTTACACTTCACATTGACGAAGTGCCACAACACAGGCATCGTCGAAATGATCTCACCGAACAAGTGAACAGCTAAATCCGCGACATCGTCAACTACAAGACCGGCGGCACCATCCCTCTGCCGTGCAACATTCATGGATATTGAGGCGCAACGGATTTCTACACCGATGTCTCACAAAGTCAACATAGGCCGCTATCTTTATTGGGACCATCAAGAAAGAGCCATCACGGATATAGTCGAATAAAACGGATGATGGAGACGTTGCAGAGGATGACATAATCACGCTCAGTTCTACTGTACGGGCGACGATGTGTGGACGCGTTGCTGGAATCGTGTAGTGAATACGTCCTCGCATTGTTGGAGAGGAAAAGAAAACAACTCGTCAACGTATGACCGGTGGCCACTACATCCTACCAGCACGTCCGGCGAACCATGCCCTATAGTCGCCTTGTTCATGGTCTCATCGAGAGTAAATAGATCCCCTGTCCTCTCATTGAGGATCCCGTACGGATTTAGACTGAGCTGTCTGTAGATCAGCGTCTCGAAATACGCAACATGTGTCTAAATTACCTCATCCAACGAGACAACTTGGCGGACTTCGTTGTGCGTGGCATAGTGAGTCTCATTTGTAGAATAACAAAGCTCGGTTGGCTTGATAGTAGATCTGTCGCGCCAGCATCCTCCCCGCTTGCACCCACCGAAACCAGATTTCCAGAAATCGCGACGGACACCCCAAAATAGTCACTGGCTGTCGGATTGGGATTGAGCAGTGT
>JAYSWT010000235.1:0-1393 GCA_043717905.1 bacterium
TGTTCGGCATATTAAATACAAGTGCCCCACAGAATCCAAACGATGCCTACGAGTACACTACATTCAACGTTTCTCTGAACCATGTCTATCGCAAGTCTACTGCATTCGGCCACTACTGGTCTCAAATGACCTCCATTCATGATTATGTTGCCCTTCATCAACATCTTCAGCAGCTTACTGTTGCCACCTCTATTGCCAACAATACTCTCCATATTGATACCGCCGTCCACGCTATTATATACGACTTCATGGCTTTCTGTACTCAGTATCTTGGCTACTTTCGCAACAACAATCAAAATTGCATCAGTCTTGTCAGAGAAGGTCTGATTATCGATCTCGAGACTGTCACGTGTCCTCTCTTTCACGGCAACGGTCTCTATCGTATGTTCTACACTATTATCAAATTCTCTGGTCCTTGTCGCGATGACGTTCGTCGCTGCATCCCTACTCAACTCACCAAAGCAATTGATGAAGTTCTTGAGCCCGAGTTTCAGCTCATCTCATACACTCCTCCTCATCCTCGCCGAGCTCCGTCTCCTACCTATGATGATGATCTACCCGAGCTACAAACCTATTCTCCTCCTTCTGACAGTAATATAACAAACTCTTCTTCTTACTCTATTACTTGTCAACCTTTGCGAAAGACACATCACACTGTCAATCGGTGCATCATTGATACAGGTGCTTCTGTTTCTGCTACGTCAGACTCACACACCTTATCTGATCTTCACCCTTGTGCCAATGTCACTGCCTATCCCGCATTCGGTCCTCCTATCACTCCTAAACAACGTGGTGATTATGGTCCCCTCAAACTCGATACCATACTCATTGATAACATGCCCGATACTCTCCTCTCTGTCTCGCAAATCTGCAACGGGGGGAAATCGAACTCCGCAAACATTGCAGTCTTCACTTCAGAAGATGTTCGTATCTACAATCGTGCATCAGTCTCTCAACAACTACAATCAATGAATAAAAATGGAAAAGAAATACTTTGCGGATTCATGTCAGATGGTATCTACACCACACAAGAATCAGCAGCTACTATTAAACCCTGCACAGTGTCTATTTACCTAGCTAACTTTAAGCCCGCCTCCTTATACGATCACGTGCATATGGTCACAGGACACCCGGGAGCTAAGGGAATGCTTTGGCATAGTAAGAACTCTCTTAATGCAAAGTATACCCTACCTGACGCATCTCGTCAGCGTGGAACTTGTAAAGGCTGTGTGTATGGTGGTCTAGCACAAACCAGTACTGATCATAATCGAACTCATCGAGAGCTCCCTCAGAAGCCTGGTCAATGCTTTACATTAGACGCCTACACTCACACTTCGTACTCTTCAAGAGGACATAAGTACTGTGATATATATACTGATATAGCAACAAGAAG
>JAYSWT010000236.1:0-9008 GCA_043717905.1 bacterium
ACTATGTCTCCTCGATATTATCTCCGTCCAGTACTGCGCATTTCATCCGATTTTACGAATTCAATATTGTGAAATTAAATAAAAAACCATTCGCATCAATCGAATGGTATTTTATTTGCTACAATAGAGAAATGGAAACACAGGAACATGTCCCACTCGCTCACCATACGATGTTCCGGATTGGGGGCAATGCGAGATATTTTTTCTGCGCAACAAATGCTAACGATGTGAGTGATGCAGTGCAATTTGCAAAAGAGAAAAATCTGCCAATATTTATATTAGGTGGAGGTTCTAATATTCTCGTCGCTGACAATGGGTTCTCTGGTATTGTTATTCAGATGAAAAATTCTGAATTGCTGTGGAGTGAAAACGACACACTCGTCGTGTCGGGCGCAGGGGTGTCATGGGATATGCTGGTTGAGGAGAGTGTTAGGCGAGAACGCTATGGACTTGAAAATCTTTCCGGGATACCTGGGTCAGTGGGAGGAGCAGCAGGAGGAAATATTGGCGCATATGGTTGTGAAGTAAAGGAAACTATTGAGTGGATCGAAGTGCTTGATATACGCACTTTCAAACTCATCCGCCTCTTAGGGAGTGACTGTCAGTTCGGGTATCGTAAATCAATATTTAAACACAAAGCGGGAGGGCAATTTGTTATTTTGAGGGTTGCTTTTCGTCTAAAAGCGGACGCGAAACTCGACCGTGGCTACAAAGATATTGCAGGGTATGAAAAGCTAAATTGCGAGATTACTTCACTTCAAAAAATGCGGGAAGCAGTACTGTCAATCAGAGAAAAGAAGTTCCCTAAAAATGGCGAAATTGGAACAGCGGGGTCATTTTTCAAGAATCCAGTGGTTGCGAAAGAAGAGGCAGTAGTTTTTCTTTCACGTTTTCCAGACTCACCAAATTTTCCGCAGGATGATGGAAGTGTAAAACTTTCTGCTGCATGGATTATTGATCATGTATTAAAACTGAGAGGGAAGCGAGTTGGAAATGTGGGTACATGGGAGGAGCAGGCACTCGTCATCGTGAACTTCGGAGGTGCAAAAGCAGATGAAGTCATTCATTTTTCACAAATGATAATTCAAAAAGCAAAAATTGAAACAGCGATAACACTCTCACCAGAGGTCATCTATGTCAGCGATGAAGTTAGTAAATAAGGCCATGCTACTCATTCGTTTGAAATTTGTTTAAAGAATAATTTTTTTTGTGCACTTCTATAAAAAAAATTGTCCACGAGTTATCCACAACTTTATGTTTCTATGTATTGAGCCCAATAGATATGCGAGGGATAATAATAGTAGGAGTGTTCGTTGGTGAACGTAAAATATTTTTCAAGAGCACTCGCATCTTTTGATGCTTTATGGTCGAAGCATAAAATTTTATAAGCGAATAAAACCTCACTACTATGGCAGCAAAGAAGAAGGCAAAGAAAGCAGCAAAGAAGACTGCAGCAAAGAAGAAGAAGAAGGCGTAAGCCACATTCTTCCACAAAGAGAAAGACCTGCTTCGGCAGGTCTTTCTCTTTGTCGGCGAGAAAATTCTTTGTACTGCTCAACTTTCCTTCAGCAACCTTTCTCACCGTACAGAGAGTACGGCTCCAAAGATTTGCTTCAGTCCAAGTCGTCGCATTACTTTGAATTTTCTCGCCTTAGGAATCTCTATACTTTTATCAGGAATGGGAGAAAAAGGATGTTCGACAGTGGTGACGGGCTACGTTATAGTAGGTGAACTTCATACTGAAAGCATAATATTGACAGATGAGGAAAACATCATGAAATTACTGAACAAACTATTCAAAACAGAGGGTGAAAAAGAGATAAAGCGCCTGTCGCCCATCGTTGAAAAAATCAACGGGTTTGAGGACGCCATAAAGAAACTTTCTGACGAAGCACTTGCAGCAAAGACCATTGAATTTAAGAAACGACTTTCCGAAGGAGAGACACTCGATGATATTCTTCCCGAGGCGTTTGCCGTTGTTCGAGAGGCTTCACTCCGAACTCTTGGACAACGTCACTACGATGTACAACTTTTGGGTGGAATGATTTTACACAAAGGCGCAATTTCAGAGATGAAGACTGGTGAAGGGAAGACACTTGTGGCAACACTTCCAACTTATTTGAATGCGCTCTCTGAAAAAGGAGTACACATTGTCACCGTCAATGATTATCTCTCAAGTCGTGATGCGGTATCAATGGGGCAAATTCATGCCTTCCTCGGACTTACGGTTGGCGTCATCAATCATGATTCATCGTACCTCTACGACAAGACTCAAGTGGCGGAGGATGTTGCACGAGATGAAACGGGATCATTTCGTGTGTTCCATGAATTCCTCCGTCCATGCACTCGCCGCGAAGCGTATGCAGCGGACATCACCTACGGTACCAATAATGAATTTGGCTTCGACTATTTGCGCGACAACATCTCCTATGAAGCAAAAGACCTGCGCCAACGTGAGTTTAATTTTGCTATTGTCGATGAAATTGACTCTATTTTAATTGATGAGGCGCGTACTCCACTCATTATCTCGGCTCCAGCACAGGAGTCTGAGTCGCTGTACGCAACCTTCGCGCAAATAGCCAAAAAACTCTCTGCTCCTGAGGACTTTACTATCGATGAGAAACTCAAAGCGGTACAAATCACCGACGACGGCATCACCAAAGCAGAACAACTACTGGGGGTAGACAATATTTACACCGAAAAAGGCATCAAATACGTACACCACCTCGAAACCGCCGTGCGTGCAAAGGCGCTTTTCCTCAACGATAGAGAATATGTGGTCAAGGGCGACGAGGTTGTCATTGTTGATGAATTTACAGGCCGACTACAGCCAGGCAGACGCTGGTCAGAGGGCTTACATCAGGCGATTGAAGCCAAAGAGGGGGTCAAGGTTCAGCAGGAATCCCGAACAATGGCCTCTATTACATTCCAGAACTACTTTAAACTCTACACCAAGCTCTCCGGTATGACTGGTACTGCACTTACCTCAAGCGAAGAGTTCCTTAAGATTTATGGACTCGATGTGATTTCGGTCCCACCCAATCGACCAAGTCTACGTATCGACAACAACGACCAGATATTCCAAACAGAAAATGGTAAGTTCATGGCAATCGCTCGCAAGGTGAAGGAGCTCCATGATAAGGGACAGCCAGTCTTAATTGGTACCGTTTCGGTAGAAAAAAATGAACTGCTCTCCGCATTTCTCACTCATGAAGGTGTGCCACATGAGCTTCTGAATGCGAAGAATCATGAACGCGAAGGAGAGATAATTGCGCAAGCAGGGCGCGATGCCTCGGTCGTTATTGCAACCAACATGGCTGGTCGTGGTGTCGACATCAAGCTCGGCGGAAATCCAAGTAGTGAAGAAGCATATATTTCTGTAAAGGGAAGTGGTGGGTTGTTTGTGCTTGGTACTGAGCGTCATGAAGCGCGGCGTATCGACAATCAGCTCCGTGGCAGGTCCGGTCGTCAGGGCGACCCTGGTGAGACGCAGTTCTTTGTTTCACTTGAGGACTCACTCATGCGAGTGTTCGCATCAGATACTATTAAGAACATGATGGGTCGCTTTGGTATTCCTGAAGACGAGCCAATAGAGAACCGGATGATTACCCGTGCACTTGAAAATGCGCAGGAAAAAATCGAAGGCTTTAATTTCGACGCCCGTAAGCATGTGCTCCAGTATGACAATATCATCAATCTGCACCGGAAGACGATGTATGTCCGCCGGCGCAAGCTTTTACTTGGGACAAAAGATGAAGTGAAGGAATATTTTGATAACCTGATGTTCGAGGCAGGTGAGTTTGGGGAAGAAATCGCAATGGCAAGGGAGGAGAAGATGGCAGTCATCGGAGAAGATGCCTTCTATGATATCGTACGGCGATTGGCGCTTCAGACCAATGACATGTTCTGGATTGACCATCTCGAGCTGATGGACTATGCGCGCTCATCGGTAAACCTGCGTGCATATGGGCAGCGTGACCCACTGGTTGAATACAAGCACGAAGGGCTCAGACTCTACAAAGAAATGGAAGAAGGAATCCGCCATCAAATTCTCGAAATGATTCCGCGCATCGAAGTAGGAGCATTCTTACAACGCGAGGCAGAGCTCAAAAAAGTTGAGGCGCAAATGACACTTGCGGGAGGTGCTACGAATACGAGCAATCAAGAGGCGGGAAGTAGCCACAAAAAGAACACGGATGGACATGATGTTGGGCGCAATGACCCATGTTGGTGTGGTTCTGGCAAGAAATTCAAAAAGTGTCATGGCGCTGAGGCGTAATATGCAGAAAGGTATCTATCGACATTGGAAGGGAGGGAAGTATGAAGTGCTTGATATAGTAAAGCACTCAGAGACACTTGAGGAGATGGTGCTGTACCGTCATCTGGATGATGACGGAGGACTTTGGGTGCGCCCAAAAGCAATGTTTGAAGAAACTAACGAACGAGACGGCAAGACAATGCTGCGATTTATCTTTCAAGGCGAAGAAAAGAAAAATGAAGCTGATAATAGTGCCCCAGTATTTTTTTACGAGCATGAATATTATACGTTTTCAAATTTTTCATCATTTGCGATGGAGTGGAATGGAAAATTATGGATGACTTCGGAGCATGTCTATCATGGCGAAAAGTTTACTGACGAGCAACTCAAGGAACAAATGCGCATCGCGCGCTCCGCAGACGCAGTGCTTCGTCTTTCCCATCAGCATAGAGATGCATATCGGAAAGATTGGGAAGAGGTAAAGCTCAAAATTATGAAGTCTATTCTTCATGCGAAAGTTGCACAGCACCCATATGTTAAAAAGAAACTCCTCGACTCAGGAGAGCGCCCACTAATTGAAGATTCGTGGCGCGATGATTTTTGGGGATGGGGGCCAAATAAGGACGGACATAATCATCTTGGAAAACTTTGGATGGAAGTACGTAGTGAAATAAGGAATAAATTAGGATAATCCTAGTTCTTTCCATATAATCAACCGATGTCTAAAAAGAAAAGCCCTCTGTTTACTCTATTTTTCACCATATTTCTCGATATGGTGGGTGTGGGTATTCTTATTCCGGTTATGCCGGCGCTATTAACAGAGCCCCTGTCGCCAAACTACATACTCCCAATCGGAACATCAGTTGAGACTGGCTACCTGTTACTTGGAGTACTGTTTACTCTTTTCTCCCTAGGACAGTTTCTCGCAGCACCTATTATCGGACAATTCTCGGATAAGTGGGGAAGAAAGAAGTTGTTGGCATTTTCGGTATTTGGCACCGCTGTCGGCTTTCTCCTCTTTGCCTTGGGAATAATCATAGGCAATGTTCCACTGCTTTTCTTTGCGCGATTCTTTGCTGGATTGAGTGCGGGGAATATTGTCGTAGCGCAAGCGGCGATTGCGGATATTACCACCCCAGAGAACAGAGCAAAAAACTTCGGAATGATAGGGGCAGCGTTTGGACTTGGGTTTATACTTGGACCATTCATCGGAGGGAAACTCACTGATACCAATCTCGTGTCATGGTTTTCAGCGTCAACACCTTTTTTCTTTGCCGCGACTCTTTCGTTAATTAATGCGGCACAGGTATTGTATTATCTCAACGAGACTAATATGCATATTGTTAAAGAGAAAAAAGTCGAATGGGGGAAAGCAATTTCGAATATTATTCAAGCACTCAAGATGCCACAGGTGCGTCCGCTCTACATTACTAACTTTCTATTTCAAGGAGGATTCTCTTTCTATATTACATTCATGGCCGTATATTTGCTGACGAAATTTAATTTTAGCCAAGGAGAGCTCGGCAACTACTTCGCGTTCGTAGGAATATGGATTGTTATTACCCAAGGACTCATTACTAGAAAAGTTGCACAATATATGAGTGAAGCCAAGGTAGTGCAGAATTCGCTTATCGCAGTGGGCCTATGCATTCTTCTCATCGTCATGGTCCCATCGACAATACTCCTCTATGCAGTTGTTCCATTTTTTGCTATTGCAGTTGGACTTTCGCAGGCAAATATTACCGCACTTATCTCGCGTTCAGCGAATGCTGGTGTACAAGGGGAAGTGCTGGGAATCAACGGAAGCGTCATGGCACTTGCGCAAGCGATACCTCCAATTCTCTCTGGCCTTATTGCTGGACTGCTTGAGCCACAGGCACCACTCCTAATTGCTTCCGCACTCACTGTTATCGCAGGTTTATATTTCAATAATCATTTGCGCAATATAAAACTTGCTCATTCTTAGTTCGGTAAATATCTCTGACTGCTTTGTTGTAAGGGGAAGCACTTTTGCCCGCTTTGCTCGGGCAACGTAGTATGAGTACGACTTCTTCACAACGCATTCGGGGATATTTGTGACTTTTGTGTTTTATGTGGTTATCTGGGGAGATGGACTATCGGTTTTTGGCACTTTTCAACCTATAATTGTGGTAATAGAAGCCTAACTTATTTTTTATATGGAAGTCCTCCTTTTTGGGGTGTTCTTGGTTACGATAATCTATTTCAATAGTCGGATAGGTAAAGCAGAGTGGCGCATCGAAGAACTTGAAACGATTCTTAAAAATGCTCCAAAGCAAGTGGTAAGCATGAAGAGAGAAAGTGAGGCTGTTCGACCTCTTTCAGTCGAGGAACTTTCTCGCCCATACGATGAAGGAATGGCTTCTCCGTCTCCCGCACCCGCTCCGGCACCTAGACCTACCTATGCGATGAGCAGTGAAGATACGCCAACTGTCCCACAAGAAACCCAAGAGGAAACAAGCGCTCGCTGGCTCGGTCGGATTGGTGCAATTGCAGTGTTCCTCGGAATGGTGTTCTTCCTCAAGTATGCATTCGATCAAAACTGGATTGGCCCCAGAGGTCGTGTTGCAATCGGCATCCTCATCGGCATCATTACTGTTGGGATTGGGCAGAAGTTTCGTGTGAAGTATCTCAACTATTCAGATATATTGGTCGCATGTGGTGTGGGAATTCTCTATCTCTCAATCTATGCATCATATGGTTTTTACCATCTTGTAGCACCCGCAGCAGCACTGATGCTCATGGCACTTGTAACTGCATTTGCACTCATTCTTGCTGTTGTAGATGGAAGCATTGGACTTGCATTATTTGCTACAGTCGGTGGCTTTCTTACCCCATTACTGCTTTCAACGGGAGAGAATCAATTGGTTGGACTCTCACTCTATATGATTATCCTCGATATCGGTATATTCGGAGCTGCATTCTATAAAAAATGGATCAAGCTTAACGTTGTGGCATTTATCGGTACGCTGTATCTTTTTGAGGGCTGGATGGGTTCATTTTATACCGAGGCACAGCTCGCGATGGTGTTGTTCTTTGGTTCGGTATTCTTTGCGCTATTTCTACTCACCTCAGTCCTCCATCATCTTTTTCGCAGAGAACCCACAACACTCTTTGATCTTGGGCTCATTACCGCAAACGCGGCATGGTATTTCTCGATTGGTTATCGATTGCTCGATCCGCTTCATCACGATTATCTTGGATTCTTTGCGTTCCTTCTTGCGGCAATATATCTCGGGCTCGCGTATGTGGCGTTTAGCTCGAATCAGCGTGACCGTACACTCAATTTGTTCCTCCCTGGTATTGCAGTAGTATTCCTCACCATTGCGATTCCGCTCCAACTTTCAGGAATGTACATTTCGCTTGCATGGCTCGTGGAAGCGGTTGTCCTGCTTCTGACCTCGCTGTATTTACGAGAACGCGTATTACAAGTATTTTCGTGGCTCGTGCTCATCTTGGGTGTTGTTCGGGTTTCATATGACGTTGCTAAGGTGCACAGCGCTATTATTGAGCCGACTCCATTTTGGAACACGGGGTTCTTTCTCTTATTTGTGGTTACCGCCGTGCTGTATGTGTTTGCTTATCTCTATCATCGCTTCCGTGACGCCGACCCTGAAGCTCCACACGCACTCCTCCTTTCCTTAGTACTGGGTAGTATTGCCACGGCAATTACCTTTTCGGTTGAACTCAGCAATGGATACGATAACTACACGACACTCCCATGGCTGTTTGAGGGACTCATTGTGCTCGTTATTGGACTACGATTACGCTCACCCCTTACCCAAGGTGTTGGCTGGGTACTCTCGGCGCTCGGAATGATGGCGATGGGCGGTGCAGTGAGCGATATTCACCGTGGGTATCCCATAGAGACGGGTGCGGTGAGTGAGGATGCTCCAGCATTCTTCAACCTCGGTACGTTCCTTATGTTCGCATCCATGGCAGTCACCTACGTGTTTGCATACATGTACCGTATCTACAATGAACATGTTCCTGAGTGGAAAAAATATGTTAGTGCACTTGTTATTATTGCGAATGTGCTGACGGTTACCGTCGTGACATGGGAGATCGGGTATAGCTATGAGCTGCAAACGAGAAGTTTTAATCGTGCAGTACAGAAAGTTGAACAGGCGAATACAAATTATTATGGAGGCGTGCAGCCGAAACCCTACGATGATACTGCATTTTTTAAGTTGTCAAACGTATCGTCCGATAGAAAAAGCATAGAAAGTTCAAAGAAGACGGCCATCACAATTTTCTGGGCACTCTACTCAATTCTTCTTCTGGTGATTGGATTTGCAAAGCGTATCCGTGGAATACGATTACTGGGGCTAGGGCTATTCTTTATTACCGCGATACGGGTTTTCCTCATTGTTTGGGAATTAGGCTCACTGTCGCGCATCGTATCCTCAATCGTATTTGGCGTAATCGCTCTTGCCGGCTCATTTCTTTATGCAAAGTACAAGCATCGATTGAAAGAGATCATTTATGATTAGTATGGTTTCCAATCCCAGCGAATTTCATCGTTGCCTCTATTGTGAGTCGGTTCAACGTACAATGAATACGTTTCATCGACATTACTTCCTTGGCGCGTCGAACTTCATCCAGAATTGAAAACCATAGAATATAAAGCAAACATGAAAAAAACATTACTACTCATTTTTATTGTGGCACTTCTTGCTACCACTACGGTGTATGCGGATTTTACATCATCGAAATGGATGTACTCGAAAGA
>JAYSWT010000237.1:0-1390 GCA_043717905.1 bacterium
CCAACGAAAAGCAGATCTTCTCGCACCCACCGAGATCGTTGCTCAAAGGCACGATAGTAATCTCGAATCGCAGCAAGAATACGCTGACTACCAATACCCACAAGCTTCACTTGATGGACAAAAACAGTGTCTTCGTACACTGTCGGATCAATCTCCGTATTCAAAATATCCTGATCCACGGGAAGAGCATCAGGTTTAAATTGCTCACGGAGATTATCAACTTCGCTCTCGATTTCGTTACTGAGAATTGGAGACGAATTTAAATCAGTCAATTGTTCAATGGCTTTTCGATACCACCAACCTTCCAACCTGGTAAGAAATGAATCAAGATGGTTTCTTCGCACTGCAACACGAGCTTGTGAGCGAAGAGCTTCCTCCACACTAGCAATATTTGGTGCATTAGGAATTATTACGATAGAGCAAATTAGTTCTTTTTGTAAATCTTGAGAAAGACATCGGAATAGTTTGTAAGCTGGCTCATTTTTCTGACTCTTAGATGTGCTCACTGTTGTTCGCAATCTCTCAAGAGCCTTAACTTCGTCACGACTGTTTATAGTAAGATAACTAGCCGAAGAACCTTCGCCAGCATTACTAGTTGTAATCAGATACAACTTTGCATCTGTAGGGATTTTTCCATTTGCTCTTCCCTCCATCCAAACACGCAAACTCTTCCAAAGATCAGGACTCGCATCAGTCAAGCTTGCTGCATGATCACAGTGGTGTTTCATCTGCAATAAATCAGGTGCAGAACCATCACGTTCAAACACAACATCATCAAGCGTCTCCAGGTATACTGCAAAAATTTCATTCTGTGCAAGACGTTGGAGTGAGGATAGCAGCGCCCAGCGCACTTGGTATAAGTAGCCAAGTGCTGCATCACTAGCAGAAAAATCTGTTTGTATTTGTGAATTTGAAGCCACTAGTCCCCCTCGGCCATATAGAGGTGTTCTTGAGTTGCATCAACTGTTGCCAAGATTTCCCGAATATCTTACCGCCATTGTATCAAACATTATGAGAATTGAAACCATGCATTCACTTTCTGCAACACATAGCAGATAACACTTTTGGCATGGGATGAGCGACCAGCTTTCCTGACTCCCTGTAAACCTTCTGCATCCACTCAGATTCCTCGATCGACTCTGAACTCACAGCATATCCCAAAAACTGACGAGTCAAAAGTCAAGGGCAACTTTTTTGTATCCCCATTTCCAGCAATATCTCTGCTTGCCGGTGGCGTTCACGAAGTGTCTCTGAAAGAGAATCGACTACCCTCCGAAGACTCTATGTGAAAGGCTTTGGGGCAAGCAAATTCAGCAGGTTAGTTGTTAGAGAATCGATCGATCAACTCTTCCCGACTCAAATCCACCATCAATGGCGTAAACTCCACGGG
>JAYSWT010000238.1:0-1390 GCA_043717905.1 bacterium
ACTGGACCGCGTCATGTCCTCAATGCTGATACAACTCGATCCGTCATACGAGAAGTTTCGCGATAGGAATGATACAGTGGTGGTCAGACTTGACAAGGCCTTATATGGGTGCGTCGAGGCGTCCCTATTGTGGTATAAGGATCTGAAGAGCAAGTTGGTTGCGAACGGTTTTGTCGAGAATCCTTATGACCGATGCCTCTTCAACAAAATAGGATCGAGCGGGAAGCAGATTTCTATTGTATTGCATGTGGATGACCTTATGGTGACATCTGAGAGCCAGACAGATCTAGACGACTTCGGACTTTACTTGAAAAGTGTGTATCCAGAGACTCGAACCAACAGTGGAGATATACTAGACTACGTGGGCATGACATTTGACTTTACGATCACTGGGCAAGTTTGCATCACCATGCTAAAGTGTGTCGACGATATTCTGTCAGGATGCGGGGTGGAGACCACGAAAGTAACGCCTGGTGCATCTGTCCTCTTTGATGTTCGAGATGCCCCCAAGGCGACAGAGCAAGAAGCGAAGTGGTTTCATACTCACGTGGCCAAAATACTATACCTTGCGAAGAGAGTAAGACCGGAGTGTCTAACAGCAGTCGCATTCCTGTCGACAAGAGTAGCTGCACCAGATATTGATGACCTCGCAAAGCTTAGAAGACTTCTAGGCTACATCAGACTCACTCGCACAAGAGGAATAGTACTGAGAGTTGGTATCACGATGGCTGTCAAGGCGTACATTGATGCTGCATATGGTGTGCATCAGGATAGCGGGAAGTCACACACGGGGTGTGTTGTAGTATTGGGAGATGCTGGTCCCACGTTCGCGAAATCAGCGAAACAAAAGATTGTCACCAAGTCGAGTACTGAAGCAGAGCTTGTGGGACTATCAGACACTGCGAGTCAAGCCATCCATCTCCGCAACTTGATTATTGCGCAAGGTTATGACCTAGGACCGGCAGTCATATACCAAGACAACCTTAGCTGTATGGCGCTCATCAAAAGAGGCGGGCCGGGATCGGAGAGATCGCGACACATCCACATTCGTCACTTTTGGCTAAGTGAGAGAGTGACGGAAGGAGAAGTCGAGCTACAGCACCTGGGAACCGAAGACATGTTCGCAAACATTCTGACGAAGCCAGTACAAGGAGCGCAGTTTGAACGTGAGAGGCTCGGGCTGACAAACTGCGAGGCTTAAGAAGTAATCGTCCAAAGCCTAGGGGTGTGTTGGATATCCCGGAATATGGGGTAGATCTTAGGACGGATTCAGTGTTGTGAACTTAGATAGCGAGCGCGCGCGCTCAACATGTAGTGTTGTAATGCTGTAGTTGTAGTTAGTATAGAACGTACGTAATATCGTATGTACGTACGTACTTACGATGCTTTT
>JAYSWT010000239.1:0-1388 GCA_043717905.1 bacterium
TGAGCACCAAATGCATTGAGGGGGAGCGTTGTGGAGAGACTCGATTCTGTGTTTGCCGTCCATGACGCTTCAAACAAGGTAGATTTCTTTATTGCATCGACTAGCGTGTCGGGATATATGTCTCGGTCTGTCTGCTGTTTTGAGTTTATCAGGTACAGCTTGTATCCGTGAAACGCCGGCATGCTACTATCGAGTCCGTCGATAAAGCGCATTGCTTGTTGCTTTGGGAGCGGTTGATCTTCCGCTGGAATCCCGGTGATCGTCAGTCTATCGAAAGATTTGACAGCGCGTCGACCATAGTCGATGATCTTTTCGCCTTGTCGCATTGTCAGCGTCAGCCATTCTCCGAGGGCCTTCTGCCGATCCAGCTCTTCATTTCCGTCAGGTCGCGCAGTTATGAGGCGCTTGATCACTCCCAGTAAAGCGAGGGGATCGTCTTCAGAGCACTCCATAAATCCTTCATCGACCACCAGGAGGGCGTTCAGCTGCGGCGAGCAGATTGATCTGATCAGGGTGTAAACCATAATTTTATCCTGATCTTGCTTGTCTTGTTTCCTCAGGTATGCCTGGTTTGCACCAGTCCATATTCCCTGGAATAGCATCTTCTGAATCCCGCCTGGATCAGCTTCTGGTGTAATCATGGCCAAATCGGCTGCAGATGGCCGTGGTTGATCATACACTTTGTAGGCCGGAATCTTGGTCAGTCGCAACTGATCCTGGACAATAGACTGCAAGTCTTGTGTGTGCTCTCTGAGCTTGTCCTGCAGCTTCAAAAGAATGGACTCCCAGTCCTTGAAGCAGTCGTGACCGATCTCGGTCAGACCTTCACGCAGCTTTCCAAGAGCGCCGGTTTCGGCCTCTTCCTTCCTCGATGGCACGCCACCTTTGGAACCTTTTTGACTCATCGCAAAGGCAATTGGTCTTCTTTAATATGTTGAATAAACGGTTCCGTAAGGGTCCTGGATCCTTGCAGTGGTCTAACTTGGTAGCAGTGGATCGTTGAGATCACACTTGGATGTGCTAGCAATGTTGAGCTCACTAGAATAGTCTTTCAAGTGTAGTAATAATAGCCTCAGCTATATTGTCTCTTTTATTAAAGAAGTGATTACAATGTCAAAACGATCACTTCATTTCTATCTACTCGTAACTAGGTTGGACTGTGAAGATGGTTCTTGCAACTCATCTGCTACTTAGTTTTCAAAAGGAGATCGGGTTCAGAAACCGTTAGTCCGACCTTTCCTCAAAACCGTACGTAAAACGTATGTCTAAAACTACAACTATCCGGACTGGAGTCGTCCATGATATTATCCCCAAAGGGATTCCTAGTCTACTTATTCCAACACACCCCTAATGTCAGGCGACATTCAGGCAGATGGTTGTTTTATATC
>JAYSWT010000240.1:0-1387 GCA_043717905.1 bacterium
CGACACCCCAATTCAACTTTTCAATTTTCAACTTTTCACTTGGGGCTCGAACCCACCCTCGCAAAATCCTGGGGTCGACGCCTTACCGACTGAGCTAGCCAGGCTGTCAACTTTCATCTTTTCTACACTTTTCAACAGTGACTAATCAATCTTGCGAAATAAGAAAATGGGTGTGTAGATTTCAGAACTGTTCGTCTTGGAGAAATAGAAGATGAAATGTATGGCAGATTAACTGAAGAAAGATTGTACGAAATGATAATGACGTCGAATAAACAAGAGATAGATCAGAGAAGTCCCGGAGAAAAAGATGAAATGACCAGATTCGCACCATTAGTAAGACGTGCATTAAGAGCTAACAAAAAGACAAGAGAAGTAGCTCGAGAATTGTGTAATCGTTACAGATTTTACGAAAGTGGAAAGTGGAAGAAAGGAAGTAATAGAGTGTAGTGGACACCACCAACACAACATACATTTCGCGACTCGTCGCCACCATTTTGACTGTCGTTAGACCCACGAGCCCATCCGAAGCTCGACACATTGACTTCAACGTCCGCGGGCGTGAACGGTTACCTCCGCTAAGAGGCCCCAGAGACAGCCCGTCAAAAGTGCAGAGACGCCGCACTAACTAGCAGTAATCCCAAAGCATGACCCTCCTTACAGATGTCGGTGACAGCGCTCCAGCACGCCAGTCAATATCCTGCCACACGGCGCCATCGCCACTGCCCTCGTTGCTCCGCCTCACCGATTACCTGCCCAGACGGAAGCCATCTCTCGCACATCTACTCCAACTGGACTCAATAACTCACATTTGTGATGATCCGCGCATGCTTCTTTTTCCTTCTATCTTTCATCTTGTAGTTCTAAATTAATTAATTCATAAACCACAAGTAAATAAACAAATTCTAAAAAATAAATCTACTTTGTTTTAAAATGCAAAGAAAGATACAATTAAAAAAGTAAATAAAAAATCCAAAATGCTCTCGACAAAAATTTCTCAAATTCGCGCAATGGTGAAGTTAAGGACAATACTAGTTACAATAAAATTGCTGGACGCTGTTTCTTTTTGCTTCGAGACCGTACACCGTTTGGTCACCCGCATAAGCCCACACCCGCCACCGCATTCGGAGATGGCCACTATTCTCGTCGAACGACCCTCTCAAACAGTGGTGGAGCTCCCAACGACAGCGCAGGAGCTATTCACCATAATGGTGCCAAGAGTGGGGTCGAACACGACCCCGTTTCTCATTTCCAAAATGGCCAATCAAGATGGCCAACAATCTTCCGACGAGCCCATGCATGATGCCGACGCCGCCAACTACGACGATTCTTACTGGGGGCAATGGTCCCCAACTCCAAACGAGGATAGGGCAGCCCCTCAAACTGTCGT
>JAYSWT010000025.1:0-2345 GCA_043717905.1 bacterium
TACGAGAAGGGTCTACACACAGTTTAGTAAGATCCTGTGAGGCAACAGCCATCACATTGTAGATCTGTTGAGTTGCCGGAGCTGTTGCGGGTTGTGCCGAGGCAGAAAAACCAAGTGCTGAATTTGTAGCGAAATTGGGCAGCACTTCCCCTGTAACTGGGTTACGTAGCGGGGGAAGTGCTGCCCAATTTCTCAACAAATTCGGCACTTGGTTTTGCTGCATCTGCACAACCCTCAACAGCTCCGGCAACTCAACAGATCTACAATGTGATGGCTGTTGCCTCACAGGATCTTACTAAACTGTGTGTCGACCCTTCTCGTACGAGAATCTTGCAAATCATTGCAAATCTAAGGTCGTCGATCAATACACACACTACTGAGGAAATTGTTCCTTTTGCTCTACGCAACTACTTGAAGATGAAGTTCATATCGCTCTTCCAGCAATCAAAAGCTGATCGCGACGCATGTCAACACTACTTGTCTTGGCCAAAAGACGTCTTCTGCGTAATGCTAGAGGCTGCTTTTCCTGAGACGGGACACTATACTCAGGGGGCACAAACCTTCATTGAGAAAGTGACCCAGATCAATGTCTGTTTCGATTTGGCTAAGCCTTCCATCGAACTGGCAACTGACAATGCACTCGATAAGATTTGCACTGAACATACTGAGCGAACGATTGCCGACGACATTCTGGCTATCAAGCTCCTCACTAAAAAACTCCCCACCGACGGTCACGTCAACTGGCGGGGCAAGTGGCAACAAGCCGCTAAATCTTTCGACGTTGTCGATTCTGTCGACACTTGGCGCGCTGTTTTTCTTGCCATGCTCGAAGCAGCTCGTGCCCTCATTCGTGAATGCGAATCCTTCGGGATCACTTGCATCTTCACTGAGCATTCTGCTCTCAAGGCAAAGAATTCTGCCAAATCTGGTTCCGACAACCACAATCAGTCCAAGCGCGACAAACGCAAGCGTGAAGACTCTACTAATGACACATCTGGTTGCACAGGTTGTGGTCGTTCGAACCACACAGTCACCGACTGTAAGTTCACCAAGTCTCAGTTCTATAACAAGACTACTACTGCTTACAAGCAATCCGATGCTTTTACTAAGCTCGTTGCCTCGTTCCCGACGATGAATTACATCCCAGGACAAATCGAGATGAACGCAATGAATGCTGCGAAACCTTCTACATCTGCTACCTCTTCTTCCTCCTCCTCTTCGTCCTCCGGGACGGCTGCTTCCAAAGCAGGGTACTCGAGAAAGCTAGGTAACTTCAATGTAGAACAATACATCTCATCTATACTAACTAGCACACCTAATGCTGACTTTCTAATGGTTTCCCTTACACACTCTGCTCCGCAGGTGTCACTCATAAGTGATAAACCACATGAAGTCGCAGCCTTGCTGGACACTGGATCCCTCGCCGGAGACTTTGTAGCCTTGCGTGTTATTCAAAATCTTAAATTAACTAAACATATAGTCAGCACTAGTCACCGTACTGTTTGTAGCGGTTTAGACAATAAGTGTTATGATATTTCTAACTCCATACCTTTGTATGTTTCTTTCTTCAACGAAGCTTTAAATAAAACTGATGTTTTTCTTATCAACGCTATCGTTTTGGAATCTTCTCCAGTTGACCTGCTTATTGGCAAGGCAACTATACGTAAGACTCAAATATTTTCTAGAGTACCTAGTCAATTGAGCAGTGCCTCGGTTTCCGCTACATCCGTAGCAGCAGTTTCACTTCCTAAAACTGCTGAGACAGCGAAACCGTCTTGCGGCTGTCAGCCCAAAGGAGAGTCGATCGCTCCTGTAAGCATCCCCGCCACGTTCGCGCACTTATCCCAAAGTACTTGTTCTACAGCAACCCAAACGCGAGGCGTTCTAGCTGCACTACTCATAGAGTCTGAACAGCTCTTAGGTGTCGCACCTCTTGACGATGATGAAATCGACTATGATAAAACCGATATGTTTTCACATTGGCTATCTGATTCTGACGCAGACAATCATTCTGACACAGCTTCACACCCTACTGATGGTAAATCTACCATTCCTACTGTACCTGAACCGGATGTTTTGGATCAAATCCACATCTCAGGATATGAATTCTTACAAGCAAAGCTACATGAGCTCTGTGCAGAATTTAAGGATATCTTCTGTAACGACTTACCGTCTGCACCAGCCAAGATCCCTCCTTTTAAACTTGACGTTGACGTTAATAAGTGGAGAGTTCCGAAGAATCGAACTCCTCCCAGACCTCAATCGAAAGAAAAGCAAGCTGAGATCGCTCGACAACTTGACATACTTGTTAAACAAGGAATCATTCGCGTCTCACAAGCTGCTCA
>JAYSWT010000241.1:0-1384 GCA_043717905.1 bacterium
GCCCCAAAACCTCATAGCCCGCATTGTGTTTCAGAATAGCCCCAAAGTCACCTGCGCACACGTCGTCTGAGGTATTAAACGTCGCCATCCCTTCAGTCATTTGGGCTTATGCTGATGAAAGGAACTAAATCACAATATGTCCGTTGGCGGCCATGTTATTATTGAATTGGGTCTGAATGGTCTAATCAGGCCTAGGCTGACACTTAACGGTACCCATTATCCCATACCCTAAACACCCATAATAGATTTGTACCACCGGAACGATAAATCTTTGTATGAGATGACATAAACCAGTAAGTATACAACTCTAAATAGTACATTATAGGCCTTCGTACCTGATTTGTAGTATGCAGTCTAGTATAATTAGGAGTATGCTTATTACACAATACACCGTAGGACACGGACACCTTATTGATGGTCATTTCTGAGTTATTTTAGGCCCCAAAACCTCATAGCCCGCATTGTGTTTCAGAATAACCCCAAAGTCACTTGCGCATACGTCATTTGAGGTATTAAACGTTGACATCCCGTCAGTCGTTTGGGCTTAGGCTGATCAAAGGAACTAATCACAATATGGCCGTTAGTGGCCATCTTGAATTTCATGAAGCGTGATTTTTGACAAATGTTTTGTAAATATATTGCTATTTTGCATACGGTTATAGCGTGTTGAATGTTTGGCTGGGAATCCATATTCAGGTTCGTGTATGAGCTATTGTTGGCTATTAAGATCATCGTAACCCTAATTGTATTTACGAGACCCCCAAAAGCTACACGTGTGCGCAATTCCGCGTCCTTTGAGCTATCAAGCGTCAAAATCGGTTCAGTAGTTTGAGCTGTAGGTTGATCAACAAACCGAGGTCACTATGTATGCTAAACGAACAAATAAAGTCACTCCATTTCACGTTCGCGCAAACATGAATCCGATTGCGATGACTCTTACCAAGGTTGAACAAGTCCCCATCGTAATAATTTATGCCAAATTAGCTGAAGATCGGTCCAGGAGTATAGATTCTGCATGCATCGGAATAACCTGTATCTCCATTGACTTATCGATTGGCTATTACAACATTGCTTGCACTGCCGTGCAGCTTGTGATGACGTCATTACAGCAAAACGCCTTTAAAAGGTGTTTTACAAGTATTGGCATGACCTATGTATGTCTGTATAGGAGTTTGTGACTAAAGATCGAACGTGTGGCGTTTTACCTGTTCATTATGGGATTTCCATATTTGGGGATAATTGTTGGGGTTTTGGGGCCGGAGACCCCCAAAATATAAATTGTTGTGACTATAACCTCCACACGGCTTCAGCCAGACCACACATCACAAGCTGCACGGTAGTGCAAGCAATGTTGTAATGGCCAATCGATAAGTCAATGGAGATA
>JAYSWT010000242.1:0-3572 GCA_043717905.1 bacterium
GGATCAAGTTTCATACTCGAGATTACACGGTTTTTTCGTGTTTTGACCAGGGGTAAACGATCCAGGCACTTGTTTCTTCGACAAAATAATCGGGTTTGAAGTTCACTTCGGAGTTGCCTGGTTTGTAATGCAGTACCGCCGTGACGGGTTCTGCGCCAGCCAGCCGCACCCTGGTGGCGACGGCTTGAATCGTGCGTCCAGAGTCCCAGACTTCATCGACCACCAAGACACGTTTGTTGTGAAGTAACGGATCGGCAGGAAATTGTAAAAATGTCGGTGCAGCGCCCCTCGCGCCCGTGGCATCGTCGTAAAACTCGACGGCGGCGACCAAAATATTGCGCAAACCCAGCCGATACCCCAGAATCGAACCTGGAATCATGCCACCCCGCGTGACCACCAACATCGCATCAAATTTCTCGTGTGAAAGGCGTTCTGCCAGGTTTTCGACTTGGGCGGCGATCAGGTCATAGGTTAAATAATATTTTTCAATTGCCATGCAGGGCAGTCTACAAGAAGAGCAACACTTGACGCTCGAGAAATGGTTCTTTTCAAGCGGCATATAAAGTTTGTCGAATTGTTTTTACTTCACTGGCATCTAAGAGATGGCGCGAACAGTTGTGGATAAATGAAAATTACCTACACGTATTCCAATGTTCTCTAGCCGAGAAAATACTCCCCCATGCCTAGGAATATTCCAGGAGAACAGGTTCGGCTTGATTTGGAGAATCGTGAATACATTGACATGATTCAACACAAAATTTCTCGAGAAACTGAGAGATCAAAAAGCCTGTCGTAGAATCACGACAGGCTGACCCCATTTGATCCGAATTTGATTGAAACAATAGGCTCGAGATTTGCTATTGAATATTACTCGTTAACCTACAAGGGTTACCTTTCTGATTCGACTCCGCAGATGTGGAAAAGGCGTAAGCGACACTCGCAATACTCCAACCTCTCAGCATGTAATTCTGCCAAGTACTGAGCAAAGTTGGGTCGGCATCACGAAGTAGACAAGCCCTGGAAATGACTTGGATCAAATTCGCAGCCTCTTGCGAATAGGCGAATTGGTAACGTAAGGTTTCGCCATTCATGCCACTGTTAAGCCAGTATTGGAGTCCTGCATCGTCTGGTCTGCGTGAGAGCATTTCAGTATAATTTTTTGTGATCTCACACTTCAGATCAACGTCATAAGGAGTCGAGCAAGGATCAATAAAACGTGGGAAATTGATATTTGTTTTGCCGGCAGCAGGAGCTTGGCTTGGAGTTGCAGAGGCGAACCGTGGCACACTCTTCAAATCCGTGCCATTTCCTGCCCACGGATTGCCGTTAATGTCAAAATTATAAGCCTTGCCGTACGCGGTGATGCTTTGCACAAATCCCGCGCCAGGATAATCGGTCATTGTTAAAGTATCAAAGACACAAGACTGACCTGCGGGTGCGGATGCGCAAGGACCACTGGCATACCGTGGCACGCTCCGTAAATCTGTACCGTTGCCTCCACCCACCCATTCGTTGCCGTTGATGTCAAAATTCCAGAACTTGCCATACGCGGTGATGGTTTCTAAAAAACCCACGCCAGGGTAGTTGGATAATGCTCTGGTATCAAAAGTGCAGGGCTGACCCGCTGGTGCGGATGCGCAAGGACCACTGGCATACCGTGACACGCTCCGCAAATCCATGCCATTGCCACCACCAATCCATTCATTGCCGTTGACATCGTAGTTATACGCTTTTCCGTATGCGGTAATGCTTTCTACGTAACCCACACCTGGGTAGTCAATGGTTGTTCTGGTATCGAAGGTGCAGGGTTGCCCTGCTGGTACTGAGGCGCAAGGACCACTGGCGTAACGTGCTACAGATTGTAAATCCATGCCATTGCCGCCGCCGATCCACTCTTTACCATTGATGTCAAAGTTGTATACCTTTCCGTATGCGGTAATGGATTCCACAAAACCCACACCAGGGTAATTTGTCAGTGCTCTTGTATCAAACACGCAATTTGTCCCATCTGGATTCCTGCAAGGACCTGTAAGCGTAGCTGGATTTGGATTCGAGGTTCCTGCCTTGCATAGCAATTCCTTGCGGTACACGGAATAATTCAACTTTTCCCATGGGCCGAATTGACGACTGATAACACGTGCATCTGCTCTAAGTGAAACATCGAGTCCGACATAAACACATAATTTAGGAGGGGGAGTTTGTGCAAGTAACTCAAGATATGGTTTGACTTCTACATACACGCTTGCACTGGCGCCAAAAGAAAGAACCTGAGCGTAGAGTTCAATCCCCAAGCCTAATTTGGCGAATGTTTGAAGTTTAGCTCCAGCACTGTACTGGAAATCCTCTTTGCTATTCAAACCTGTTTCTTCTTGTATAGCGTTCCAACCACTATCTCTAGTCCAGCGCACTCCATTGTTTCGGCTACCTTCAAATGTATAGACATAACTGCCTTCAACAAAGATCTCGCCGCTCACTCCAACACTAATTTTAATGAATGGTCTAACGCCTATACTAAAAACGAAAGGGATACCAAATTCATAGCCAGGAAAGCTCTGTTGAACCAGAGGGATATCAATTTCATTTTTTAAATTGCACTTACCAGCAATTTTGAGTTGAGTTTTACCTGTAAACTTTAAACCTGCTTCAAATAACTTGGGTTTATTTAGTTTTGGAACACGAAAAAAGTTTTTTTCAAAATCAGTGTCTAGATAAGCAGTAAATTGCCCTTCAATGAAACCGTTTATTGTCGATTTGCTGTCTCCACAATCTACTTTCACGTTAGCAAAATCGTACTTAAAGTTTCTTAGGGTTCTGCTACCTCCGTAATTTTTTACAATTGCACCCTGGCTAAAAGCAACACCCTCTGAGAGTTTAGATTCACTCACAGTTGAAGGGTCTAGATCAGCTTCTTGATTTAAATTTCCTTCTATAGCTTCGTCCAAGGAGGCATTTTCAACCTGGATTATCAGTAAGTTATCATTATAATTTAGAATGTTGACAACTTTTTTGAGGATTCCATAAGGTGTTTTGGGGTTAATACCAGCATTCAAAATATTACCTACTTTAACTTGTGCAAGTTCAGGATCTCCTTTTGAAAAATATAACCACTGCCCACTGGAATCTACACTAAAATCAGGTGAATTTATCGAGGTTTTCAAGTATATTACATCTGGTGACACGGCTAAATCTGGCGCACTAAGCGAACGAACTTGAGTGGTTTGAACTAGACTTTGGGGTAAGGGAACAGTGTTACAAGCTGCCAAAGATACTATCAATGCAGCAAGTAAAAACGAGCTTGGGCGGTTTAATTTCATCTACGATCCTCCTGTCATTTAAGCTTAAATCCTTAAAGACAGTGTAATTTACCTATTCAAAAGAGTATTTTGGGAGAACAGATTCGGCTCGAGTTGGAGAATCACAAATACATTGACCCGAATCAACGCAAAATTCCTCGAGTGTTTACGTCTCGAGGAACTTTAAGAACGGATGATTTCAGTGTTGATCTTCGTTTTGCCAGACCAGAGCACGCAGAACTATCAAGGTTTGATGCGGTGGATGCGCGGTGGGACTTG
>JAYSWT010000243.1:0-24103 GCA_043717905.1 bacterium
CCATGGCTGCCGCGTCACGACGGACGCGTGGCATGGCGGGGTTAATCGTATATGACATATGACGCAAGTATATTGCGTCCAAGCTATTGAACCATTACGAATATCTTGACAATGGTGCTTTTAAGTGCTATTGTTAGAAGTGAATAAACTACTGTTCCACACAACCAGAGGACTTCAACATGATAAGAATGGCAGCAATCACGCGCATCGGTCGGGCACTGCTCGCCGCATTCTTGGGTGTGATCACCCTTGGAGCAACGGCAAGGCGCGATCCCAGCGTCTCCGCCGAATATGGCCCGCTCGAGGCCATTGGTTACGAATCGGCAGTGGCATTCGTGCCGCCACCAGAAGACAAGGCGTAACAACGCCTCCCCCCAACGGGCTCCACCAGGAGCCCGTTCGATTTTATGGGAGAATTTACGGCAATACTGTACGTTTTGACCCATATCTGTTAGAATTTCCTTGGTCGCGGCTATCGTGGCCTATTATATTACAGTCCACCCGTGAATCCCGTTAAAAGTGTAGTATTCGTCATAACGCCGAATATATATTGCAACAGGAGAATGCGGAGAAACGCCAAATTTGTAACACACCTCGGAAGTCTTTGACTTCCTACTTCTAACGGGATGAAAGAAAAAGTACGCATAAACAGAGAAATTAGAGCCCCGAAACTACGGGTTATTGATGATGCAGACGGCAACCTTGGAACTCTCACTTTTGAGGAGGCATTCCAGAAGGCACAGGAGCGAGGACTCGACCTAATTGAAATCTCCCCCAATGCTGAACCTCCCGTTGCAAAAATCATGGACTATGGTAGATTCCAGTACATTGCGCAGAAGAAGGATAGGGACGCGCGCATGAAGGCCCATGTCACCGAAACCAAGACTATCCAGATTAAAATCGGAACTTCCGAACGAGATCTCGAATTGAAAGCAAAAAAGTCATCGGAGTGGCTCAGGGAAGGACATCGGGTCAAACTTGATCTCTTCCTTCCTGGGAGAACCAAGTACATGGAACCAAAGTTTCTCGAAGAGCGTCTCGATAGAATTCTCCGCCTTGTATCAGAAGAATACAAAGTGTCGGAAGAACCAAAGCGTAGTCCCAAAGGTCTCACCATTGTTATCGAACGAGGTGTAGCAAAGAAAAAAGAAACAACAAAAGAAGCATAAATTTATGAAAACAAATAAATCATACGCAAAGCGCGTGAAAGTCACGAAGAGTGGCAAGATACTCGTCCGCAAGGCCGGCATCAACCATTTTAATGCAAAGATGAGTCGCAAGACCCAGCTGAACAACAAGAGCCGTAGAGTGCTTGTGCTCAATGCAAAGGCAAGAACACGTTTTCTCACCGGAGTCGGTAATTAGTTTAAAACCATTATAAGTATTTAGTGAAATTGCCATTTTTGAGATCAGTTTGAGGAACGAATGAGGAGCAGAGTGAAATGTACTCGAAGTACATTAAACGAGCACCGGAATGAGTGACGAAGAAATGAACCAAAAATGGCAATTGCAACCATATGTCACGCGTAAAAAGAGGAGTTACATCAAATAAGCATCGTAAGAAAATCCTAAAGGCAGCGAAGGGTTTTCGTCATGGACGATCTACCAAAGAGATTGAAGCGAAGGTTGCACTCAGGAAGGCAGGAGCCTATCAGTTTGAGCACCGCAAAGACAGGAAAGCAGACTTCCGCCGTATGTGGCAGGTCAAGATGAATGCCGCACTTCGCCCGCTCGGATTCACCTACTCGAAATTCATCGGAGTAGCGACAAAGAAGAAAATTCTTATTGACCGAAAAATCTTCGCTACACTTGCTGAGTTTAATCCTGAGACTTTCGAACGCGTCGCAAAGGAAGTGATGAAGTCATAACGAGTAGATACAAAAAAACCGCCCGCTTGGGTGGTTTTTTATTTTCCTAAAGTAAAATTGTTGTCGTATCTGGCGGAGCAAGCACGGAAGCAACAGTGAAGGTCTTTCGACTGAGTGTACGGCCATCCTCTGTTTGGACGAGCACCCTCCACAATCCAGCATCCACAGACTCTTTCTGTGAGTAACCACGATACCCCGCTTCTCTTCCCCCGTTTATGGGGAATGAAATGCGTGAAGAGGTCTGCCACTCCCCTGATTGCGTGTTCCAATACTGCCAGAGGTGGATAATGGGAGTACGTAGCTTGGTTGGTGCGTATACCGCGCTATAAAAATACACTGGCTCATTATTTGTACGATGATAGACGGGTGGGAAAAAGAGGGGGAAATAAAGTTCTCTCCAACTCACAATCTCTGCGCTCGCGACATACCCACCTTCATTGTTCTTGAGAAGTGAGTGATAGACGCCGTCTGCCCTTGTAACGAGTGGAATAGGAGGAAGAATGTCTGTAAAGTAGAGACCGACGACCAGTAGTGCAGAAGTGGTGGGAATCAAAAAAATCCGTAGCGCGTTTTGTTTCAGTTCCTGCCACGCTACTGCGGAGAGCAGAAGGATTACTATTCCAAGCACGACGATACTCAGCGCAACAGAGAGCAAAAAGATGCCAGTGCCGATAGCGTCAACGAGAAGTGGCACTGCGAAAATGCTAAAGAAAAGAAAGAGAGTAAAAAATACTGCTATTTGGAATTCAAGACGTTCCAGTCGCTTTTTCCATATCTCATTACCCACAAAGAGAATGCCGAGAAGAAGTATAAGGGGCCAACTGACCAAGAGCGCACTGCTGCGGAAATAGTAGACAAACACAACACTGAGAAGCCCGCCGAATACAAACTGCACGACGAGTGGAAAAATTGGAGCGACACGTACGATACATCGGTTATGCACTTTACCCGAAAGGACTGCTTGCGACAAAAGAAGGAAGAGTACCGCGATAGTGAAATACCCGACACTCACCAATCGAGTGAATACATGCTCAATACTCGGGAGTAGCGAAGCATCAAAAATAAACCCGACAACACATGCGATTGCAGAAATATGACGCTCATGACTTTTCAGATACCCGAGTAGCTTGGAAGTGATTCCCTCATGTTCTTTTAACATGGCGTGAGTATAGCAGATTGTTAAAAAGAACCACCCAAATGGGTGGTTCTTTATTTACACTTCGAGATCGAGGTCTTGGTGTGGGGTCTCACCTCCCAACTCAAGATCGAGGTCGAGAGTCGGGTCAGCGGTAGGGTCAAAATTAGTACCAGTATCAGTTGGATCACTCAAGTCGAGGTCGAGTTCTTCATTTGGTGTTTCTTCGGACATACACAAGTCGATTAACTGCTATCTGGGTAGAGTAACACTTCACAAAAGCGAGTCAATAGCAACCTCAACACCAAGCAATCTCTTCTCTCCCCCACTCTTTGAGATAGCTGTTGGCTTTTATGAAGTGTTTGTTTCCCAGAAACCCTCTATGCGCAGAAAGTGGAGATGGATGAGCAGACTCAAGAATGAGGTGTTTTGATTCATCTATCAAACGACGCTTTGCTCCTGCAAAGTTTCCCCACAGCATAAACACCACGTGCGCTTCCTCTCGACTAATTGCCGCTATCACTGCGTCGGTAAACTCGTGCCATCCGAAATCAACGTGTGAGTTCGCTAAGCCTGACTCTACGGTAAGAGATGCATTGAGGAGGAGTACCCCTTGCTCTGCCCAATTGGCAAGGTCTGGAGTACGCGGAATAGTGCATCCGAACTCGGCCTCTATTTCTTTGTAGATATTCAGAAGTGAAGGTGGAATAGGATTTTGATGGAGACTTGAGAACGCAAGGCCATCTGCCACGTTAGGAGTGTGGTATGGATCTTGTCCGAGAATCACCACACGAACCTGTTCAGGCGTACACAACTCAAACGCGCGAAACACATATTCGGGTTTTGGAAACACCTTCTTGGTCAAATATGCCTCACGAACTTTTTTGCGCAGTGCAATAAAATACGGCTTTACGAATTCCTCTTGGAGAAGCGGTTCCCATGCTTGGGCGATTTTTACATCTGATGACATAAAGTAAGCATTTAGTGAATCTACGAATTTGTTACATATAAACACAGTAACATTAAGAATTCTAAATTTGAATGCAGTTCGAGGAGACAAGGCTGCGATGTTCATGAGTCGTACTTACTGGTACGGCGATTGAACTCGCGGCTGTAGTCGACAATGAAATGCGTCGAATTTAGAATTCGAGTTCGACGGTGGTGTTGGGTTCTGGAACAACAGCATTCAGCCCCTCATAATCGCGCAGTCTTTGCGCCAAGAACATTGCACACTTCGGCTCACCAATAGCAACGAATACTTGCTTGAGCGACTCTTTTCCATCAGCAGCAAATTCAACTAGATGGTCCATGTCCTTGTGACCTGAATAACCGTGTAGCTCAGATACTTTAGCCTTTATGGTTACATCATCGCCATTGAGGTGCAAATCGCGGATACCTTCTGAAAGCTTTCTTCCAGGAGTTCCAACAGCTTGATATCCCACTAACATAATTTCATTATTGGGGTCCATACCGTAGTGCTTGACGTGGTGGACAATACGGCCACCATTCATCATTCCAGAGCCTGCCATAATGACTTTTGGGCCCTTGGTCTGCCATATTGCCATCGATTCATCTTTGGTCTCGGTCATAAAAAGACGGGGAAATTTGAAAACATCGTCACCTGATCTTACTTTGTGCTGGGTGTCCTTGTTGTAATACTTATCGCTCTTGCGATAAACTTCGGTCGCTTTAATCGCAAGCGGAGAATCAACATACATTTTTACGTCAGGAATTTGATGATGTTCGACCATCTCATTGAATTCGTAGAGAAATTCCTGTGTGCGCTCTATGGAAAAAGTCGGCATCATGAGTACTCCACCACGACTAATAGTATCAATAATGGTTTGCTTGAGGACTTGTTTGCGTTCATCACGATTCTCATGATTTCTGTCGCCATAGACAGACTCCATCAAGAGATACTTTACTCCTTTTATTGAATCAGTATTGCGCAGGAGCGGTGAAGGGGAATTTCCAAGGTCTCCAGTGAATACAATAGTTGAGTCATTCAGTGTGATGAACATCATCGCAGAGCCGAGAATGTGTCCCGCATCTTTCATCTCACAAGTCATTCCTTCTGCAAGAATAAACTTGTGGTAGTACTCATACGTCTCCCACTGCCGCATAGTCTCCTTCACGTCGCCTTCTTCGTAAATTGGAGGTAGTCCATCTTTCACTGCTTCGTGGGCAAGGATTCTTACCGTATCAAGTAGCATCATTTGAGAGAGTTCGTGGGTGGGTGGAGTCGAGTAAATTTTTCCCCGAAATCCCTCCCTGACAAACTTTGGAATACGACCGATGTGATCGATATGTGCATGGGTAACGAGCAAAATATCAACTGACGCAGGGTCAACTCCAAACTTTTCACGATTACGCTCGTCTGCAAACAAGTCGCCTTGGAAAAGTCCACAATCTATCATAATTTTTTTGCCGTTTGCCTCAAACATAAAATTCGATCCCGTGACGGTATCGACTGCTCCAAAAAATCCAATTTTCCCTTTTACTGTAGTCATCCCGTTAGAAGCAGGTCGCGATTGATCGCGATAACTGCATAATTATTGTGTATAAACTTTTCACAGATTGTTTCATGGTGTGTAAATTATTATTCGTGACCGCGACTTCTAACGGAGATCATATATGTTTATTATACCCATTTCTCACGAATATCCACGCAGCAAGTATTCCCCCCAAGAGATCGTCGCAAAGATCTTTGAGCGTATCTCCAAGCTGGACATCGTTCGCATTCATAGCTCTATCGACAACAAACTCATAGACCTCCCAAGCAAGTCCAATAACAAGCGCTGAAGATGCAGCAGAAATAACAACAAAAAGCGCTGAGTGCTCCTTGTGCGGAGCATGGTTTGATCGATAGTAGAAGGAAAGAGAGACGAGTGCGATCCACATCCCACTGAATATATGTACTGGGATATCGAGCCACCAAATAAGAAAATACAGGTGCCAGTAGGTAGCGAGGAGATTAAAGAAAAAAATAGCGAGCCCGAGAAATGCAAGAACTGAAAGAGGAAAGTGCTTCTTCATGAGTTACCACATGGTAACAAAATCACTAGTAAATGAAAAACATCCCGCTCGTTTGCACGATACGGGATGTCTTCCTTATATGAGTGTATTCGGATGGAACCTAATTTATATTAGGTGGGCAACCTCAACCAATAACCCACGGGTCATGGTGATTCGGTCAGCCCTGTTCCAGAACTAGGGTTTTTCCGAATACTTTTTTATTATACACCAGTTGCACAGCGAGTTATCCACAGAAAATCCCCACATATGCAGGGGTTTTCCACAGGATATCAGAATTACGGAGTATTATTCTAAAATTCCATCCAAGTTCACATCATACAACATTTCCTCAACCATGAGACGGTAATCTACCAAATCATCCTTTCCAAACCAGAGTGCAAGCTCGCGCGCTGCGTCTTCTCCATTATCAGAACAGTGCATTAAGTTTCGCACAGCACGGTCATCGACTGAGCATATCGCATAGGAGTCGGTGGTGTAGTCACCACGAATAGTACCGACGTCCGAAGTTGCAGGTTCTGTGCTGCCGACAAGTTTCTTTACTACTGATATAGACTCGTTTCCTTCGAGGGCAAACATCAGCACTGGCCCTGCGGTCATGTATTTCACCAATGCTCCGATAATATCTTTGCCATATTCAATGGCTTCTTTTTCTATCTTTTGACCCGCCGCCTTTTTGTCCTCAACTATCTTTGTTCCCTTTTTGAGGTACCATGCGTCATCCTTATTGTAGTGAATCCACAATCGCTTCTCATCTGCAATAACAAACTTCATTCCAACTACTTTTAGTCCAACTCGCTCGAACCTACCAAGTATTTCTCCCATCAAGGAACGCTGCACTGCATCAGGCTTGAGCATTGCAAATGTAGTTTGTTTTCTTGGATGTGCACTCATATTCATAAAATGTTACTGCGTAATGGGGCAATACTAACAGAAATGGTACTTCTCTTCAACTGTGTCGTATAGTTAGAGAAAACCGCATGGCGTACATGCGGTTTCTGTTTATGCCTGCTGATCCCAACGGAGTGGTGCTTTCGGAATGGATGTAGGGGATGGCACCAGAGTTGGTGCTTTGAGTGGCTGGAGGGGAGGTATGATTTCCTTTGATGCAAGCAATGAGTTCATATGCAGCGTGGGAGTTTTCTTAAGCTGTTCGCGAATGGCATCATTGAGGTACCCGAGCGTACTCTGACCTGGTTTTGGGGTGACACCAGTATTCGCAACAACCCGCTGGAGAATCTTCTGGAGCATCAAAGCCTCGGATATGCTCTGCTGTGTGTTCAAACTGTTCCGAATCTCAGTGTTCGATAATATCCTCTCTGCAGGGAATCCCGCTGCCAACGTTGAACGGAGTGCTGGAATATTTTTCGCGAGTACATTCTCGATTGCGTTTGCACGCAAGCCAAGAGAGTTTTCGCTCATCGGTTCATGGAGTTCTTTGGCCACTTGGTCAAGAAATTCTCCTGCCTTCTGAACCGAACTAGGACGGAATCCCATTCCCTCAGCCTTTTTAAGTAACGCTTGCATCTCTAGGCGTGCGTCTTGCCCACTATTTGCTCCTATTCCTCTGTCAATTTTTGATGAGATAAGAGTTGTAGCGCTTTCATCCCGCGCACTCGGCCAAGCAAAATTATTCGAGCGTCCGACCCTTGCTGCTTCAGACCACTTGTCCGCAATCTCCTTCGTGTGGTTTACAACAGCCTCATTCATCGCGGGTGGAGTAGTTGTTCCGCCCCTCTGGATAAGCTGGCCTCCTGCTAGTGCTTCGGGTGCTGTCGGTTTTACTTGCGGAATTATTTGCTCTATAGGAGGAGCCTTGATCACTCCCTCGGGTATTGCTGTGGTACTACTCGTTGGCTTGGAAGGTACCATGCTCTCTACGGCCTTTGGGGTGGGGACGACGTCTCTTCCTGATTGGAGTATATCTTCCCTCGTGAGGGCGGGATTTTTGCGTAACATTTCTGCAACAGCACGTTTGCCATATGCTTCAACATGCTCGCCGTGCTCTGGGACTACTCCACTTTTTTCTACTAGGGTACATATACTTCCCTGCCAATACTTAAGCCCTACCCCATTGACGTCACTTGCATCAACTCCAATTTTTCCACTGAGAAGATCCTCGACGGTCCCCTTGCTGTCGGTAAGGTATTCATGATGGCTATTCTTCCAGAGCATTTTTGTCCACAATCGATCAACGTTCCTTGAGAAGCGTGCTTCGGGAGTAGCGGCATTGATACTTTCATTGCCAGTTTGGTGCAATGTTGCCGCTGGCATTTTTATTTTCAAGAATTCTGCACGTGTACAACGTTCATAAAATGCGATAGCTGATTCACCACTTTCCGGAGTGTATCCTTTTTGCGAAAACTGCTCAAAAGGTTTATAGAGACTATTACCAGATGCTTTAAGTTCGCTCATCACTTCAATGGCAGGCCTATCGACTGCTGAACCAAATGCTGTCCGAGCCTGCAAAAGCATTGGGGCAAGCGCCTTATCAACTTGTTGTTCCATACCTGAGTATGGTGCGCGTTCTACGGCAAATGTCGCAGGCTTTGTTTGAAGATTATTGTCTTCAATAAAACTCGTTTTCACCATTCTTGCGCTCTCCCCACCCTCAGTACTAAGCGGAACCGTGCGAACAGCAGGACTCATGGCGTCAGGTGGCAAAATTCTTGAATCAGGAGTAAGTGGCAGTGTGCGTGGAAAAGGAGTACCGTCAGGTGCTGATATTTTTGATGGTTCCGTAAGTACCTCCCATGGTGGCGGAGGAAGTTTTATGCGAGGAGCACTTTCACCTGTCCATTTCGGAGGAAGGGGCTCTGCTTGAGGTACGGGTTGAACTTTTGGCTCTTGAGGCAATGTGCTTGGAGGAGGACTGTGATGCACTCGCGGAACTGCTATGTCTTCCCAACCTTTTTGTGGTACTCCTCCGTCCGGAGTCGGCTGATGGAGTTCTGCCCCAGGACCACCCACAAGCTTCGGCGGTACATATACTCCACTTGCTTGTGTGGGTGAGGATGGAACAACCACGGGCGTGGGGGGGGCAGTCACCTCGCCTCTGGCTTCTGCTACGACGGCTGAAGTGGCTGCTTCCGGAGCGGATGAAACGCTGGCAGGCGTGGGGGCGCTTGCCGCTTGTTCCTCTAGAGCAGGCTGAGTTGCTACGACGTTAGTTACTGCTCCCGCGGGCGTTACTGAAGTTCCTTTTGTGAGAATACTGGCAATACGCTCGTTGATTTCCTTTTCACTCATTCCCATTGTTTCAGCAATGGCAGTCCTCGTGGCGGAATCTTTAGCAGACATGTATTCTGCGAGCGCCTTGGCCATAGCAGTATTTTCACTCTCAACAAATTCCTTGGGAAGTTTCGGGTTTACATAGGCAAGCGCAGTCGTACGAATACGCTCGATATCAGCTCCAGAATAAACACCAGATTCATGATTAGCCGCTGCTGCGATTACTGCTTCTTCTTTGAGTTTTGCAAACTTTGCAAATACTGCATCAACAAAACCGCTCTCGTGAATCCCGTGAGCAATAAGCGCACCAGAGAATGCAAATGCACCGCGCATTGATGCTGCCGTAACCCATGTCTTCATTATCTCCTCTTGGTTGATGTTTTCAATTTTCCCTTGATGTACCCCAACAATTCCTCTCATCTCATCCTCAAGCTTTTTTTGGTCAAGTACTTCAATCGAAGCTCCCTTCCCCATCGCCTGAATAAAGGAAAGTTTGTTTGCGATATCATTGCCCTTGCGGTTATCTGTGCTTTCGAGTGATGAGCCACCAAAGTTAACCAGCCCACGCTGATATTTTTCCTCCATCAGCGCTGTGGTCTTAGCAATCCTAAGTTCAATGAGTGAACGCTTCTCTTCACTGCTTACCTCTTCAAGCTTGCTGGTAAGGCGTTCTATTCTATCCGTAAAAAAAGTTGCATCGGTGTACTCCTTTATTTTGCGAGTACGTGAAGTACCACTACTGTCTTTATATGAAAATTCCTCTCGCTCGTCCGCTTCAGAAAGTCTCCTGTCGATACGACGCTCGCGAATGAGTTTCTTTGCGTCCGCAACCCCTTGCATTCCACCCGCTAACGTCGCACCCCCTGTTGCTATCCCAACAATAGTACCGACCCCCGCTGTCGCTGCGCCGAGAACAGCTCCCGCTGCGATGCGCGCACCAATACCGAGGGCAATGTACTTGCCTTTGTCGCGAGCAAACTCTTTGATACCGGCCCATACCGCACTCTGACTCTCAATTTTGTCGAGAGCTTTTTCAGCATTTGGATGCGCGTTGAAAAGCTGGTTGACCTGCAGATTCTCGTCAATGCGATTTAACTCAGCCATTGCGGCATTCTCTGGGTCTACTTCGCCCCTTTCAGCAAATTTTGCTTTGTAGACAAAAAGTAATTCTGCTCGAGCAGTATCATATTTCAACTTTTCAGCATCATATTTTTCTCGCTGCCCCTTTTCCTTTTCATCTATCGGCTCATACCCCCACTCACGCGGAAGTTTCGCAAATTCACTCGCCGCCTTATTGAAACTCTCGACAGCTACTTCATCCTCGGAAGTAGCCTTGATGACCTCAAAAGAGCCGAGTACTTTTTTCAGTGATGCATATTTGATATCAAGAGTACCGCCTTCTTTCACCTCAACATCAGGTCCTGCTGTGGCAATCTTTACGTATGCTTCGATATTTGCGATATGACTTGCAAGAAGTTCTGCTCGTTTTGGATCGGCATCATCACCTCCTCTTGCGCGAGCAAGCAACTCTTTTTCTATAGTTTTAGTGCGGGTTGACTGGTAACTTCCCATCGTTGTCGCACCTCGCCATATCTTTCCCCACAGTGACCGTCCTTTCCATTCTTCTTTTTGTTCTTTGTCTGCATCCTTTTTTACATTCTGTAATACCTCATTCTGCATATTGCGAAGTACGAGCAGCTGCTGACCTTCGGAAAGTGAGCGAAATCCGTCGATTTGTTCCAACTGCTCATAGGTAACTCCCAGTTCCACTTTGAATTTATTCTCAACAGTCTCCGAAATACCCAGTCCTTGCTCAGTCAGACGGGTAGCAACCTTTTCCCAGCGCGTGAGCGGCTCATGCTGGAATACTGCACGAATCATCTCCTCGCTATAATCTGCATCACGAAGTTTTTTGTAGGCAGTGAGCCCTTCTCTAATCACCTCGTGGTATTCCCCGACAAATACATCCTGTTTGAGTATTCTGAATTCATAATCAAGCCTTTCTTGAACTTGGGCAGAGAGAGTTGTGGTATTTTCATCAAACAGATACCCATCTGTGCCCAATATATCGAACCGTGATCTATTGTAATAATCATATAGACCTCCGTCTTCTTCTGTCTGTGTTAGCGTATTATATATCTCATGAAATGATCTTCCGTCACGGAGATATGCAAGTAATTCATCTGCGCCTCGCACCTCACCAAGGCTACGTAGATCACGAAGACGTCGCCTTTCACGCAACATGATGCTGTCGATGAGTTCTTGCTGCTTATCAAGTAATGGTTCTTTTTCTTCATCACTTGCATGTTGTATTTTTTCATCGAGTTGTTCAAGTAGTGCTATGAACTCCTTTCCCTCTATCTTGTTACTAACATAATCAATAGCTACTTCTTGATTGGTGCGTAACACCTTATGGAGCGCATGCTGTTCTTCGTGGTTATAGATTGCAACAGCGGCGCCCGTAAAATCACGTCCCTCCGTACGCTCGACAATAACGGTACCGTATAGCTCGGGGATTTTCGTTCTGACATTTGAACACCCGCCGGATTTATTGGCATGTTCAACATCTTTTTGATCTACTGAATTCGGAACATTTAATTTGCTGCTATGAACTAGGGCATAATCTTCATCATCGTGACAGCGAAAATACAACGTCATCGGCCCCTTAATGACTTCGATCTTTCCTTTTGGGGCTCGTCCAAATGCCGCCTCAAATAATTGGTTAGTTTCGGGATATTGCTTGAACACGCCTTCTACTGCTTGGTGCTTTCTCTGATACTTTTCAAACGATTCGAGTGCAATTCCCACTTGCGCACGCGAAAGTAGGAGTTCGGTCTGCTTTAAATTAACTTGCTGCTCGTACTCCTCTCTAGTCATATCCGGGTTTGCTCGTATCGCACCCATCAATTCTTCCTGCATTTTTGCTATTCCCTCTCGCTGAACTCGCAACTTCTCTTTATATTCCTCTAATAGCTTTCGTCGCTCTTCCTTCGGAGCATTCATTATTTTCTCGAGTTCAACTTCTGGATTCCATGCTCCGGGAAGTTCCTCTAGTTTCTGCTTTAAGTCGTCTTCGCCCAAAGCGCCACCCATAAAACATCCTTCTTCTCCAATGTTCCATGAGAAATCTATCCTTCTTCCTCCTGAAGTCAGCCATGCGATAACGGGGTTGTTGCCCCCCGCTGTCGGCCCAACGGAATATTGATTATTCTTATTGAACTCCTCAATAAGTTCGAGGAAGTTTTCTTTAGAAAGAGTAGGATCCTTCAGTTGCGAGACGACCCGCATCGCTTCTGAATAATTATCGGCAAGATACTTTTCTTTAGCTTTTCTTCTCCATGAGTCATCCCCACTAGCATCCGCTTCTTCCATTTGCTCCTTCGTCAATCTGTGCTCAGCCATCAATGCATTTTTGATCGAGTCAATTTTTTCTTTATACGCAGCAAAACGCTCATTGCGTTGAACTTCGGCAGCTGTTTCTTTATCCGCTGGTTGTTGCGAATGGTCTTCCTGGGAAACCTCAGGGTTGGCAACTGCCTCTTCCTGAGACACTGTTAGGCTATTTTGTTCTGTACTTCCTACCGTCTCTGCATTATCGATCAAATGCTGCATCGCGCTACCGAACTCATCGAGCTCAACTACATTCGGAGTTTGAGGTGTAGGTATCACTTTTGGTTCTATCACTGCTTCCTCGGCCGGTGGGAGAGGAGGAGTTTCATTAGAGACAACAACTGCTGAATCCTCTCCCCCTTCATCTCCACTAGCTACTTCAGGGACAAACGTGAGTGGAGGAAGTATTTTTGCTGCTTGTTCTTCTTCAGCAGTAATTTTAGGAATTTCTTTTGATGCTCGTGTTCCTACTTTCCGTCTGCGTATTGCAATGATATCCTCGGGGAATAGCACTGATTTTTTAGTTAAATCTTTCTGCTGTTCAATTGCGTCACTTATTTCTTGATTCGACATCCCAGAGGCTCTTAAAGCCATTCGTAGATTCTCAAACATGACGAAAGAGGCCGGAGCATCAAGACCTTCGTGGTATGAAAAATCATGCATTTTTAGCTGCTCAAATGCTGGAGTGTAAATTGCTTTTTCGGTAGGACCGCCACGAAGCAGGCTTTCCGTCATCTCATTCGCAATTGTTTCGTTAGTTTTTCCAATTTCCCATCTCCAGTTGAGAACACCATCGAGTGCCTTTGCGTCCCCTGCTTCTTTTTTTTCAATTTTGGCAAGAAGGTCATCGATAACAAATTGAATGACTACTGGCTCTCTGCGATAATAAAATAAATGCTCATCAAGCACCTCTTTGCCTTTACCATTCCTTATTGCTCGAGCAACAGAAATGAGATTTTTTTCTCGTTGGGATAGAGCTTCAACCTGAGTCCCCATGTCATCCTCTTTGTTTCCCAACAATGCTAGAGCTTCTTGTTCTGCGCGCTCTTTCGCTTCGAGATAGTCAACAAAATTTTTTTCAGCTATAGAAAGTTCTTCTGTATCAACCGCGGTGGGCGCTTTGCCCATTTCATTTGTGGCCAATCTGTCATATTCATTACTATTCGCTCGCAATGTTTCTATTCCTTGCTTCACATCATCAGTTTCAATTCCATTTTGCCTGAGAATGTCCAATATCTCATCTTTTGAAAATGCAGCTGCCTTGTCACTATCTACGGCAAAGAGTAGTTCTCTCCCAGACTGTTTAACGAGTTGATGTGGTAAGAGGTAATACTCGCTTGGCCGGTCAGCAAAGCCGTTTTTTTCGCTGTATACACTTGCAGCGTCACTCCCTCCAGTTGGATTATGTGCAGTGCGAGACAAATCCTTAGAGCTTGGCACGTTTACCACCTCGCTAGGGTCTCTATTCATGAGTAGTATTATATCGTAAAATCATAGAAAGTCAATATCTGCAACGTTTTTGCACTGCTATTCCTCTATTTATACGTTCATACTACAGCAGAACAGTCTAAAAATAAACTCTTGTTAGTTGAAATGAGAACATTTTCTATACCACTTCGCGGTATGGATCAACTCGTGGGATAGCAGGTGTGCTTGGAGTTGGAGGAGCTACAGATGCTGGTGGGTTCACTACTATGGCCTCTGTGACTAAAGGGGTCTGAACTGCCTCCACTCTCACAATAGGTTCTACTACTGGCAGGGTTGAGCCAGGTGCGGTAGAAGCGGGCAGAGACTGTGTAACTACGCTTGTTTCAGCTTGAACAACTGGAGTTTCTCTTGGCAGACTTTGCATAACTAGCTCGGTTGGTGGAGTTACTCCCGATGAAAAGAAAGGAGTACGAGGTGTTGCTACAATCAACTCTGCTACTTCCGCACGCGCAAATGTTTGTGCAAATGGAATTGCAGTAGGTTTTACTTCATGGAGGGGTGAGGGAGGTGCAACTTCCCCTAATGCGCTCAATCCTGCTTGCGCTTCTGACTGTGGAGCACTGGGGTCTGAGATAATTTGTTGAACAAATTCGGGTACTGTTTTTGGTGTGGGAGTAATAGGAGGAAGTGGAGTTGCCACAACTTGAGGCTGAGAAACCGCTACTACCTCTAGTTCCTCAACTGGTGCAGATGGAATTGGGGGTGCTGTCGGTGTTTGTGTAGATTGTACTGCAATAGGCGAAACAACTTGGAGAGGAGCTTGGGTATTTGCTGTTGGCAATAGTTGTGCTGGTACTATCGAGGGAGAAACTACAGCAACAGCCTGAGGCACAGCTGGCGCACTCGTGACAGTGGAAACTGGCATGGTGATAGGAGCTGGGGCTTGCGCAGGGAGTGGAGAAACTGCTGGCTGTTGTTGTGGCGGTATTACTTGTGCTACGGGTTGTGGTTGAATAACAATCTGTTGTGGAGCTTGTTGCGAGGCAGGAGGAGCCACCGCAAATGCTTGGGCGAACTGATTTTGTTGAGGCTGTGCTGGTGCTACTGCTGAAAGTGGAGGCTGTGCTGGGCGGACTGCGGGAGGAGCGGTAGGAGCAGCATCTTTCGGGGCAAGATACTTTTTCAAGATTGCATCATCGACTGTTTTCCGATCGCGACCATATTTCAAGAATGAAAGATTTCGTAGCTGTTCGATAATTTCAGGATTCCCGCGCGGGGGCATTATCAGTGAGATATTAAAGGGAGGAACGGGTTTACCATTAATCAGAATCTTTGCATATGCATTGAGATTCTCAATCTTCATAATATCTGACGATTTGAATATTGGAGCATATTGTAGCTCCAAGAATTCCGCATCTTCAGTACCAACGCGAAACGTGACCATATTACCAACGTTACCAAACACTGCGTCTTTAATATCTTCCGGTAATTGCCCAATAAACTGATGCGCGATGTTGAGTGATAATCCATATTTGCGCGCCTCGGAAAGAATCGCGGAGATAGATGGAGTTGCAACATTTTGGAATTCGTCGACATATAAATAGAAATCAGGAAGCTTTATTCCAAATGAATCAACGCGACTCATGGCAGCCATCAAGAACTTGCCGATAATAATGAGTCCAAGAAGATTTGCGTTCATTTCACCAAGTTTTCCCTTGGAAAGATTTACGAGAAGTATCTTCTTCTGATCCATAATCTCACGGAAATTGAATGAGGATTTCTCTTGAGCAATGATTGGACGCATGATGTCGTTTGAAATGAACACATCGAACTTGTTCGTGATGTATGGGATCATGTTTTGCAGTCCTGATTCGCCAGAAGTCTTGGTTGCAATATCGCGCCAAAATTGTACTACTATGGGATTCTTGCAGCGTGAAAGTTTAAGATTGCGGAAGTTCGCATCTGCCAGTACACGCGGTATGTCTAATAGAGTATTGCCAGTCTCGGGGTCTTCCATCACCAGCATTGTCGCGTTACGGAAATATTGCTCAAAGGCAGGTCCCATAGATTCAGGACTCGAAGAGTAGAGTTTCTTAAATATCGCGAGCATTTCATTGACGACGAAAATCTTCTGCTCAGGATGGTTGATATCATACTCAAGCATATTGAGCGCAAAGGGTCGCGCCATATATGAAGGATCAAAGTAGATAACATCTTCGATACGCTCTTTGGGAATAGCGGAGAGTACGTCTTGCACGTCTGAGCCATGGGGATCAATAAAACAAGCGCCGTAGCCCGCCTTGATATCTTGAAGAATTAAACTCTTGAGAAAGACTGATTTACCAGCACCAGTCTGTCCAATGACATAAAGGTGACGGAGGCGGTCAGCTGGGGTGAGTCTGATTTCATGCTCTTCACCTCTAAACTTGTTGATACCAATTATCGTGCCTTCGCTTGGGAGATCTGTTGGGGCAGGGGCACTCGAGGCTTTCACAGTTTTGAGCTGTGGAGCTTCTTTTTGCGAAATTCCAACAGGAAGATGGTAGATGGTGGCAAGTTCTTTGGTGTTGAAAATGAGCGCTTCGCTATCATTGATATCACGGAAGGTAAAACTGCGCAGCAATTCTTGGAGCCTTCCCTTTTCCGCGTGAGTAAATTTCAACCCATTTGATTGAGGTCTAATGAACTGATTAAACGCTGACTCAATAGATAATCTGATTGCCTCAGCACGATCCTTGTTTGGAGCTGAAACCACCACACGGAGATTTGCACGCATGAGTGGTGAGGCAATTTTTTGCTCCATGAGTTCGGTTGCCTTACTGGCAGCATCAGCAGCCTTCTGATTTGACTCACTCTCTTTTTTTTCTCCCTTAACTTGGGAATGGAAAAATTCTGTAAATGATTTTGCAATTACTCCTCCTGTTGAAAGCGGGATGTCAGTTGCGCGTGAGACTGCCACCCCTTGTTTTATCTGACCGAGTGCGTGCTTCACCTTGCCGATGACCTTATCTGGGTCAGGGTAAACGACAAGCTGTATTGCAGCTCCTTCTCCGTCGCGTTCAATTTTGGTAAATGAATTGAGAATTGTAGTAAAGGGGTCTTGTACACTCGACTCCCCATCTCCGATTGGATAAACGAAGTTACTGGTAAATTCAGCGTAAGAGCCAACGGATGTACCAAACTCATTGAAGATATTGTAGTCACCGGCATGTTCTTCAATTTTTGCAGTCGGGAAAGTTCCTATTAATTGCTTCACAAACAAGTCCTTCATGTGTTCCTCGACTGCGACGTAAAAGACAATATCATTAGAAAAATTCGACAACACCAGCTCAAGTGAGAAGTGGCCATAACGAGAGGAAGGAGCAGAATCAAGCGGAAGCATGCCAAGATAAAAGCGTTCCATCGCAGCAATCGTGTCCTTAAATGCGCCCACTTGCTCCCCTGCTTGTGCACCCGCAAACGGGAGCGTCACTTCGTAAAGCGTCATGTGGAGCGCCTTTGAGAGGTCACCTTCCTTATCAAGCCCAGGTACAACAACTCCAGTTTTAATATAATCGACGAGCACACCATGAAAATCGTCTTCGAGATGAGGACTGCCGAGTGCCTGCACCATTTTGAGTGATGACAACACTCCCTTTTCTGCGAGGTTACGATAGAGTTCGCGCATTTTTTCCCGATGCGGGATAGACGCCATGCGCTCAAGCACTTTTTCATACTGCGGGTTTTCTAGGATAAGATGCTCCTCGAGTTTCACAGTGGGGTCTTTTGCGTATTCTGTTATTGTTTGTGAGATGGCAGCCTCTTTTTTCACTGGTTCCGCTTCCTTTGCCGATATTGCATGCTCTTTTTCAGCAACTCGCTCACGCAAATACTTCAGCTCCTCCTCAGGGGAAGCAAATGTATGAATCTCTGGTGTTCGTCCTTCTGGCTGCATACTCTCTGTAGTATAGCAAAATTAGCAGCAAACACGCATCCTGCCTCTTTATTTATGAGAGTTTCATAACTTGATATTTTCGATGAAGAACGAAGTCTTGGACTGAAGCAACTTTTCAGAAAACCCACTCGTGGCAATGTCCTCAGGGACTGAAGTTGAATTTGTTTAAATCGATATTTTGGATGCGATGCGAAGTCCTGCACGAAAGCAATGTTGAGGAAACGTAGTCTTTCTACGTTGACTCAACTTGGTTGAGGAAGGACAAGCAGGGCGCCAAAATAGCGATTTAAGAATATATTTCGTCTTTCTTTTCTTTCAGAACCCGAGAAAATGCATCGAAAAATTCCAGTACCAGCTTCAGTGGCAGTTCTATAAAGAAATCCATAAATATTGCAATAATGTTCAGTTTCTCAAAGCGAGTAACGAGGAACCGCCCAACCGAAACAATTGGAAGGGTGAGGAGTTCGAACATCGAGCGCAAAAAACTCTCCTTCCCACCCGAAAGCTCCATGCTGCGCGCTCCATAACGGACTCGAAAGGCAAAATAAAGGATTAGTGCAAAAAACAAAATGAAAATAATGATGTCCACTGTGTGAAAACCAAGAAGAAGAAGTCCTGTTGTGATACCGTACAACATGCCAACCAGCACGACGACATAGACAGCGGAAGCAATGTCGCCGAGTATACCGTACGCTCTTGGCGTTACCCGTACTTCGGGCAACTCTTTGCCATAGACTATCGCATCAAGAAGGCGAAGCAGTCTGTCTGTATTGTGTCTACGCGGAGGAGTGAGTTTTGCGGTGAGCACAAAAAGTAGAATTGGATGAAAAAAAATATTAATCAGGAGTGGAATGAGGCTGAGTTTCTGCTTGAGAATTGTTATGTACACTGATTCAACTGCCCCAGCAAGAGCTGCCTTGGTCGCAAGGATGTAAATAATAGCATTCCATGATTTACGTCCTGCACGCTTGATATCACTTGAATACTTTTGAGTAACTATTTCTTCGCCACGAAGTAGGAGCTCCGCGGGATTTCCCGCAAGTGCGGTAATTCCCTTTCCGTAACGCTTGATAAGTTCATAGAGCACAGTGACAGCAATGGCATTGTTGTGGAGCTTCGGGACTAGGCGGAGGACGAGTGGGTGTTCAATAAACACCCGCGTACGCGAAATAAAGTCAGCAAATCCATGGGCAACGAGCATAAGCGAATTATCATCAAGGTGGTCCCATTCGGGATACTCCTCAAGCCAAAGTTTGTAAATAAGCAATTCTTTGTCTGCGGAAAACATTGACTTCCATGCTGCGATATAAAAATAGAGCGGGAGTGAGGCTTTTACTGTTTCAAATCCCTCTATTTCACTGTGCTCATGCCCAATCCGAGCAAGCAGTCGAACAGCTGACTCTTCGAAGTAAGTAGGGTAAAGTCTGTCTTCAATGGCACCCGCAATGATATCAAGTAAATGTTTGCGGTAGGTGAGAAATTCACTCGGCTGAGAACGCTCTCTTACCCCATCAGAAAGAGCCAGAAAGGTTGAAACAGTGTGGACGATGTCTTCTTCAGTGTGGCGAGAAATACGGTCTTCGGGAAGATACCCCGTTTTATAAAGCTCACGAAGGAGTCTGCCGGTGATGACTTTTGGATCATCAGAAAACCACATGATGCGCTTTGCTATTCTCCGAATGGCATATCGTCGTAAGAAATGCTCTTCTTTATTGTCTACCGCAGCACGTACTTTTTCATACAATTTACCTGCACGTTCGGTAATTTGCCCAAGAAAAAAAGGAGCATCACCGCTTTCATGTTCACGGACATGATCCTCTTCCTGCACGTGTTCGAGAAAAAGTAGAAGATCCTTCAGTTCTACACTAATGTCATTTTCTTTCTTTGCTGTAGCGTGATTGATGAGCATAAAATTTACAGCATGGTCACTATTTCCACACCATCTTCGGTAACGACAATCGTGTGCTCAAAGTGAGCAGCAAGACTGCCATCAAGAGTGACTATCGTGTAACCGTCAGGCATCAAACGAATTTCCTCCTTGCCGAGCATAAACATCGGCTCAATTGCGAGTACCATTCCTGGCTTTAAAAGTGGTCCAGTACCCTTTCCTCCATAGTTGGGTACGTAGGGCTCTTCGTGCACTGCGTGTCCAACGCCATGTCCGCCAAGTTCACGAACAATTCCATATCCCCCCTTATTTCCAACCCGTTCAATGGCACTACTGATATCACCGATACGACCCCCCACTCGTGCCGATTTTATCCCTTCATAGAGTGAGCGTTCCGTGTCAGCAATAAGTTTTTCTATTTCGGGAGACACTTCACCCACCGCAACTGACAGTGCTGCATCGGTAATCATGCCATTATGGGTTACCCCTAAGTCAATGCTGACGATGTCACCACTCTTGATAATGCGATTTTTACTAGGAATACCGTGAACAATCTCGTCATTTAAGGAAACACATAGTGCTGCCGGAAATGGACTTCGCGCACCATGGGGAGTGTAGTTTAAAAATGGTGGAGTATCTCCACCGTCACGAATGAGTTTTTCGGCAAGGGTGTCGAGTTCGAGAGTTGAAACTCCGGGTTTTACAGCCTTTTTCACTTCCTGCAGGACAAAAGCCAATCGCTTTCCCGATATACGTAAGTCTGCTATTTCTTCCTTTGTCTTGAATTTCGCCATGTTGCTAAGCCTAGCATGAGCACTCCTTCGAGAAAAGCACTGCGTAAACTCTGCAAGAATGCACAATTTCATTTTGAGATGAAATGCGCAGCGCTATTTTCACAGAATCTTTGTTTGTGAATGCAATACGAAGTCTTGGACTCAAGCGATTTTCAGAAGACCTACTCAGGGTAGAGCTCCTGAAATCGCTGAAGGAAAGACGAGTGAGTTTGGATTATTGGGAACCCATTCTTATGGGCATCCAAACGCAAGACCTTTTGAGGTATTTTCTGAAATAACCAAAAGGTGTACAGCTCCCGTAGGGAGGTGCGTCAAAAACAAAGATTATGCTATGCTCCGAATAAATTGGTGATGATATCTTTATGTACCATCTCAACCGGCCTCTCTCCATTAATCTCGATGAAGTCGTAATCACGGTCACGGCGATACCAATCAACCGCAGGAAGCACGTCTTGTTTATACCAAGATATTCTTCTCCTAATACTTTCAAGTGTGTCGTCAGTTCGTCCTTGTTTTTTTGCGCGCTCAAGAAGGTGCTGTTCGGACCACTCTTCGCTTACCTTGAGGTGGATGACTGCGGGTTGTTCGCGTTTGAAGAACTTGAGCGCAATATCAAGGTTCTGCGCTTCGTTTAAAGAACGTGGCGAACCGTCAACAATGAGATGTTCGTGACCAGTAAGGTTCTTCACCATCACGTTTGACCACATCCACATTGCAAGAAAGTCTGGACCGCGCTTGCCGTGTTCAACCATATCTTTTGCTATCGCTGCTGCGTACGTATCGCGACTGACAAAATCACGAAAGTATTGACCTATTTGCATATGAAAAACGGGAATATTGATGTCTTTGCGTTCAAGGTACTCAGTTAAGAGTTCAATTTGTGTTCCTTTGCCACAACCAGACATGCCAATGAAGACAAGCGTGAGGTTCTCTATGTTGCTATTCATTGATTGAGTATATCACAGAGTCTTTTTCCTCAGGAACACTTGGAAATCAGGCAATATATCCTGCCTTTCTCAAAATATCTTCAACTTTTACAATTGTCTCTTCGAGTTTTCCCTCTTCATTGGTGACATGATAATCATACTCATCACGTTCATTCTGAATTTCTAGCTCGGCTTGTGTTAAGCGTGCCAGTATTTCTTCCTCAGAAATCATCGGGTCACGACGCACCAAGCGCTCACGCACCACCAGAAGTGACGGCGCCTCAATAAATATTGAAAGTGCGGCATAATTGGTGCGATAGTACCGCAATCCAACTACATCGGGGTTTACAATAATAGTTTTTCCTAGCGCGAGTTTCTTTATTAGTTCTAATTTGTAGGTACCGTAGTAGACATCCCTTGGAGCTATATAGGTATGCTCGAGAATATTTCCCTCGCTAATCTGCCTCGCGAATTCTTCTTTTGTGAAATAGTAGTAGTCTTCTTCGTTCACTTCGTTTCCTCGAATCGCTCGGGTAGTCGCAGTGACCAAGCGAGTAAATATGGGATATTTTTCAATCAGTGCTTTGGTGATAGTACTTTCGCCACTTCCGGTCGGACCTCCCAAGACCAGTACTTTCTTTGTATTTACCTCCATTGGAGGATTATATCCGAGATTCCCAAAAAAGAAACTTGCTAAAGAGTATAAAGAATCGCCCGCATGCTTGAGTAGCACACGGGCGGGTTCGAGCAAGGGCAAGAGTCAGGGAATGCCAACGCGCGAACAAATGGCAATGAGCGCATCACGGACATTGGCGATGTCATCGCCGAGAATGTAGATGGCTCCACACCCGCGGGTACTTCCGCGAATGGTGACCTGGGAGCTGCCGAGCTGATGGGAGACCGAGCCACGGTCATGCTGTGAGCCGCCTTCATTGGTCGAAGCAATGAGTAGTTTGTACTGGTAATTGTCTCCGCAGGGAATTTCTCTGAGGTGCATACGATTTCTTTCATTGAGTTGTGAGAGGTTCCAGTCGTAAATCTACAAGCAAAATTGATTTTGTCAACCATATACAAAGCAACCCATTCGGGCTGTTTTGCTTACTTACGCGATATTGAAGTCACGTCAGCGCAGTCAGTTTGGGATGCAATTCACTGGCGGCAGGAGCGCAATCCCCTTGTGGGCTGTACTCCTGTACTGCTCCAAGGGGTGAGCACCGACAACAGTGAAGGGCGCCCAAAATGACTTCGGTCTAATACTCTCTCATGCTCAATTGAGCATCCATCTTCTTAATGAGATCGAGAACCACCGAAACCACAATCAGGAGTGCCGTACCACCAATAGCGAGCTTGGCATCTCCAGTAATACTCTGCATCGCAAGTGGGAGAACCGCAACAGACGAAAGAAAGAGGGCGCCTGCAAAAGTAGTGCGAGTGAGAATTTTTGCGAGGTGCTCAGCAGTAGCGATGCCAGGCCTGACTCCTGGGATAAACGCGCCTGACTTCTGTAAGTTTGTAGCTATTGCTTCTGGGTCAAACGTTACCGCAGTATAGAAGTACGTGAAAATAAATACCAAGAAGAAGTAGACGATTGCATATAGCCAGCCGCCTTGTGTGAGGTACACCTTCATAAACTCACCTATTGCAATAAGGTATGGGTGACCAACGAGTCCAGCGAGGAAATTTCCAATCAGCTGAGGAAACAAGAGAATTGAGAGTGCAAAAATAATCGGAATAACACCAGCTTGATTCACACGAAGCGGAAGGTAGGTTGAAACTCCCCCATACATCTTTCCGCCACGCACACGCTTCGCGTAGGTAATGGGTACAGGACGCTCAGCTTCGGTCATAATAATGACACCAGCAACAATCACTACTGCAATAACAAGAAACGCTAAGTAGGTCGGGAGTTGTGCTGGGTTATACCCTGCCGCAATAAGCTGTGATGCGTGTGTCGGAATTTGAGCAACAATACCAGCAAAAATTATAATCGACACACCATTACCGATACCAAACTCCGAGATAAGTTCACCGAGCCACATCAAGAACAGTGACCCACAGGTGATAATAAGCACATTTGCAAACATTTGGAATGCATTGAGGTCGCCAAGTACACCCTGTCGTGAGAGGAGAATAAGTAGCGCATATCCCTGCAGGACTGCGAGAGGGACTGTAAGGAGGCGTGAGTACTGAGTAAACTTCTTTCTCCCCATTTCCCCCTCTTCGTGGTACATCGCCTTGAGTCGAGGAGACATCATGGTGAGGAGCTGCATGATGATGGAGCCAGTAATATACGGTCCAACTCCGAGCATGACTATCGAAAGGTTTGAAAGTCCTGAACCAGAAAATACATTGAGAATTCCAAGAAAAGCATTATTACGAAAAAACTGTTCAAGGGCTTCAATATTTACTCCAGGTACAGGAACAGCAGCTGCAAGACGAAAAACTACAAGTGCAGCAAGCACAAATAGTATGCGCT
>JAYSWT010000244.1:0-1377 GCA_043717905.1 bacterium
GACTCGAATTTCTTCCACCCCAACTTGCTTCTCTGCTAATCTGTCTAAAAGGCTTCCTGTCTGCTCCTTCTTCTTTTCGATCTCCAAAATATTTTTCTCTAAAATTTCTTGTTCTTCCCTTTTACCAAGCTTGACACAACACTCTTGTAGCTTCATCCATTCTTCTAGCACTTTTTCAAATTCTTTCTCATATGGCGTAATAAAATCTTCCTCCTGATCCCCTCTCGTGAAACCTTCTACCCATTTATTTCGCAAATGAGTTAGATTCCACTTTCTTCTTCTCCTGTTCTTCATTCATTCCTCTAATTCATCTTCGAGCAATTTTCGGTTGAAAACCAAACTCTGTCGTTCTAGTTGATTAGTTTGCTTAAACGTTCTTTATCATGTCGTTCGATTTTGCTTTCAGGGTGATAGTCTTTCATGTAAATGACCTAACAAATACTTGCATTGAAAAAGGTGGAGGATATTTTATTAAATTGTTAGTAACTCCCTGGGGCCCATAACAGAAGATGTTACTATCATTATCTGAAGCCATAAAGGGATACTTGGACTCGTGATAAATGCCCCTGTTTAATCTCGAAATCTCACTATTGCCTGACCTAAAGCCTTGTGAGCAAATGCTAATTGATACGTCCCCTGAGACCACGACTCTGGGATGGAGTAAGTAGTCGGGCTCAGTGTTAAGGGGTGGAGACGACGGGAAGGGAGGGCCACAACGACTATCAGCCTCAAAGACGCTATATTTAAAATGGCCATCAATGAACATTATCCTACCAATCACCGAAGTTCTGATGGCTGCTTCTGGAAAACTGGGCAGCAGTCCTCCCATAATCTTGGGCAGCGAACCACCGCGAGTAACCTCCTTGAGATTGACTGAAGTTGACAACAGAGAAGACGTTGACTTGGGAGACGATCTGCCCACAATCACTTGATGCCTTGATTGATCTGGCGAATCCTCGAGAATAAAACGGAACATGGCAGACCAGTCTCGCAGAAAATCGGGCAGCGATTCACCCATCTTTGTCATATCTCCGACTCCATCTGTGATCTTGAGTAATTTAAGGCTCCCGAGAAGAGATGTATCAGCGGTGGCCAAGACTTGCCAAAAATCGGGCAGCGGTCCTCTACCCATTGAATAAAAAACCGGCTCGTTCGAATAACTAGGCCCGGACGCTCCCAAATGTTTGGGCAGCCGTTGCCCCGTCCTCGTCGATTTTACTGGCTCACGAGAAGAATAAAATGTGATCAGAAGGAACATCGCGGGCCGCCCCATCCGCATCAAGCACCACTCAGCCATCCCCGGCCCTTCCGCAATCATCAACACAATCGTTGCGGCCATCGCCGACTTTTTAATCGTTTCGAACGTCTTTATCTTCT
>JAYSWT010000245.1:0-1377 GCA_043717905.1 bacterium
ATCGCGCATCAGCCATGGCGCGGTGAATACGTTCCCGGACCTTGTACACACCGCCCGTCAAACCATGGGAGCTGGGGGTGCCTGAAGATGGTGACTTTACGGGGAGCTATCTAGGGTAAGACTAGTGACTGGGGTTAAGTCGTAACAAGGTAGCCGTACCGGAAGGTGTGGCTGGAATACCTCCTTTTAAGAGCGATCTTGGAATTTTTTTACCGCCCATTATTTTTAAGATAAATAGTAATATGATAAACAAAGGGGAAGAGACATTGACAGAGTCTCGTAGCTCAGTTGGTTAGAGCACTACACTGATAATGTAGGGGTCGGCGGTTCAAATCCGCCCGAGACTACAAAGTGGAAGGAGACAAGAAGAGCATTTAAGCGGGGGATTAGCTCAGTTGGCTAGAGCGCTAGATTTGCATTCTAGAGGTCAAGGGTTCGACTCCCTTATCCTCCACAGGCTATACATAAGAGTATAGACAAGAAGAGAAAAAAGTTCATTGACAAGGTTGGGAAGTTAAAAAAGTAGAGAAAAAGGGTTTATACTGAGAGATTGGTATGAGCGAATAATAAGGAAGCAAATAAGAGCGTACGGGGGATGCCTTGGCTTTCGGAGACTACGAAGGACGTGGTAAGCTGCGAAAAGCTATGGGGAGCTGCAAACAAGCGTTGATCCATAGATGTCCGAATGGGGGAACCCTGCAAGTTGAAGACTTGCAACCACGTAAGTGGAGAAAACCTTGGGAACTGAAACATCTAAGTACCAGGAGGAAAAGAGAACAATAGTTATTCCGTGAGTAGTGGCGAGCGAAAGCGGAGAAGCCCAAAAGTTAGTATAAAGGGAGTAGAATTGAATTGGAAAATCAAACCGTAGGAGGTGAAAGTCCTGTAGACGAATATTTATACTAATGAAACATGAGTAGGGCGGAGCCGGTGAAACTCTGTCTGAATATGCCAGCACCATCTGGTAAGGCTAAATACTACCGAAAGACCGATAGTGAACCAGTACTGTAAAGGAAAGGTGAAAAGAACCCTAAGAAAGGGAGTGAAAAGAACCTGAAACCGTACGCTTACAAGCGGTCGGAGCTGACTTAAGTTAGTGACGGCGTGCCTTTTGCATAATGAGCCTACGAGTTATGCCTTACTAGCGAGTTTAAGTGCTTCAGGCACGGAGGCGGAGCGAAAGCGAGTCTGAATAGGGCGCCAAGCTAGTAGGGATAGACGCGAAACCTTGTGATCTACCCATGAGCAGGTTGAAGGTGGGATAATCTCCCACTGGAGGACCGAACTGGTAAACGTTGAAAAGTTTTCGGATGACTTGTGGGTAGGGGTGAAAGGCCAATCAAACTGGGAGATAGCTCGTACTCCCCGAAATGCATT